>JALEGO010000089.1 GCA_022763165.1 Flavobacteriales bacterium | reverse complement strand
GGAGTGCTTGAACAACTTGAAATACCCCTACCTAAGATCACAATTTATGTTACCGACTTTTCCAAATTCTTTCAAAAGGTTTCTAAACCGCTAATACTTGGTGTATCAATTATTTCCCTGATTTTATATTTAAGTAGGAACGCACTTTGGTTTAAAAAAAGTTCCTCTAAATTCATGTCCTTTATTCCGGTTTTTGGAGAACTGACCAAGCGTATACAAATGGCAAGACTTTCAGAATCTATGGCCACCTTAATAAGTTCTAATGTTCCACTGGTCCGAGCAATAGAAATGAACGAAGAAATGATTGATTATTATCCTATTAAAAAAACATTAAACGATATTCGACAGGGCGTATTGAAAGGTAAACCTTTGCACCAGGCCTTTGAAGAACATAAGGTTTATGACAAAAGGTTTATTTCTATGGTGAGAATAGGGGAAGAAGTAAATGAATTGGGAAAAAACTTTAAAGAATTAAGTATAAATTACAGTACTTCAGTAGATCATCAAACCAAGATTATAAAGAGTTTAATGGAACCACTAATCATAATATTTGTTGGGGCTGTGGTGGGAATTGTAGCGATGTCTATGATTTTACCGATTTTCGAATTAAGCTCTAAGATGGAATTTTAATATTTTTGCAGTAAATGAAAACTAAGAACTTACTACATCAAAAAGTTAAAGGTCTCACACTTATGGAGACTTTAATTACTATTATCATTATTGGAATTGTATCTGTTGCTGTGATTGTCAACTTTGGTGGGACAGTAACAAATGCAAGGGCTGTAGAGGCCAAAACTCAACTTTCACATTTGCACAGCTTACAAAAGGTTTATTTTTTGGAGAAGACCGAGTATGCTGTTTCTTTTGATGATCTTGGATACGAACCCAAGAAGCTAGTTACTGACGGAGGACAGGGATACTATGCGATTGAAATTGTTTCGGCCGACAGTAAGAATTACACAGCCCGTGCAACAGCAGTCAAAGACTTTGACAATGACGGGGTGATGGATGTGTGGGAGATTAATGGAGAAGGTAAAGTAATTCACGTTACCAAAGACTAGTGGAGGAACTTATTGGTGGTTCTATTTGTGTCGTTTCCTGTATCATTTTGTATCAAGATTTTAAGGATAGACTCATCTCTACATTTCTATTTCCACTGATGCTTGTACTGACATTTGTATATAGACAATTGATCATTGACATGAACAACATTATCTGGAACTTATCGATAAATGCAATATTAATTCTAATACTGGTCTTAGGCATTTGGGTAGTCAACCGATATCGAAAAAAAGATAGGCTTCTTGATTCTTTTGGACTTGGAGATATTTTTATCCTTATTGCAATTAGTCCCCTAATAGCCTACGAAAATTTCATGATTTTTATAATGATGTGTGCCGTGCTTGGCATATTGTATTATTTAGTAAAAACCATATCCAATCCTCAGCGCCAGGCCACTGTTCCATTTGCTGGAATCGTTTCTGGATTAGTTAGTATTGCGCTTTTTTTAGAACTTTTTGACTTGTTCAGCGTATATAATCCATGGATATATCATCTAAGTGATTTTTCAACCGTTTAAATTGTTGATTTTCATTTACTTGAGACTGTCTTTAAGAAAATGAGCGAACCTTTAGATATTGATCTTACCACTGATTTACAGCAGTTGATATCTGTGGAACAGGCATGGCATTATCGCATTATTCCTTTTCAGGATAGTGGAAGCCAAATTGAGTTCTATATTGATGAATCAGCTCCTTCTTCCGTTACAAATGAATTGGAAATTCTGTTCGACAGAAAAGTACTTCTGAAACCCGTTTCAGCAACTTCGATTAACAAGTTCCTAAGCAAATTTTATAGAAAAGCCGGAAGTGTTGCTTCTGTAAGAATACAAGATAACTATGATATTGCTTTTTTATATCAGTTGATTAGTGAGGCCAAAGCTTTAGGAAGTAGTGATATTCATATTGAAATTTATGAAGAAAAGGCAAGAATAAGATTCAGAATAGATGGCGTTTTAATAGAAAAATATAAACTACAAAAAACAGAATACGCAGGACTTATTTCAATAGTAAAAGTAAAAGCAAAACTTAATATTTCAGAAAAACGCTTACCACAAGACGGCAGGATTAAAATCAAAAATGAAGAAAATGATTTTGATCTAAGGGTATCAGTTTTACCCACTCTTGTTGGAGAAAAGGTGGTTATGCGTATTCTAGCGAATGATACGAGTCATTTGAGTATTAAAAAATTGGGTTTAAGTGAAAAGCAATTCTCAGATTATGAATCTGGAGTAAAGAAACCTCATGGAATAGTTTTAATAAGCGGTCCAACTGGATCAGGTAAAACAACCACGCTTTATGCTACGCTTAAAGAGCTGAATGTTGAAAGAAGAAACATTATGACTGTTGAGGATCCGGTTGAATATACCTTAGATGGCATTAACCAGGTTCAATTAAATGAGCAAATTGGTCTTACTTTTGCTGCGGCACTGCGTTCTTTTTTGAGGCAAGATCCAGATATCATCATGCTAGGTGAGATACGTGATGAGGAAACCGCGCATATGGCAATACGTGCAGCTTTGACTGGCCATCTCGTTTTGTCCACTGTACACACCAACTCAGCTTGGGAAATTATTTCCAGACTTACAGATATGAACGTACCCCCATTTCTAATCGCAAATACATTGAATCTGGCAGTTTCTCAAAGGTTACTTAGGACACTTTGTTCAAATTGTAAGCAAGAAGCACATTTTGATCATGAGTATTTTGGTTCATCATATAAATTCCCTCAATCAATGGATAAACACTGGCTTCCTGTAGGTTGTGAGCAATGTTTCTATACAGGTTATAAGGGAAGAAAAGCAGTTTATGAAATTATTCCCATAGATTTGGAGTTTACTGAGAAGATTAGAAATAAAACGTTTGATGTAAAATCTTTAAAGCAAAAAAAAGGCATTACAAGTCTTCAAGAAAATGCGTTTAATCTCTTTTATAAAGGAGAAACCTCATTTGAAGAAGTGTATCCGATTTTTTCAACTTTGTAGCATGAAAATTAACATATTCATATTGAGTTTTTTGTTTTTGATGACATCGGTCTCTGCTCAAGATAGGTTTGATGATATCCGAGCGGAATTGGTGAATCTGGCAAAGACCGAAGAAGGTTTGAATCAAAAAGTTCAAATTAATCTTAATGGATCAAGCATTCAGACCTTTGTCAGAGGTCTGGCAGCAACGCACAAGCTTAATGTCAATATTGATCCTAGTTTAAGCTTTAATGTCGTCAATAACTTTTCTGATGCTAATTTGATTGATGTCTTCGTTTTTATTTGCAAAGAGTACAACCTGGACATAGATGTCATTGGTTCGATAATCTCAATCCAAAAATATCAAAGACCACCTGTAGCAACTATTCGAAAAAGAGTTCGCGTTACTTATAGTGAGGCAGAGGGTCTCTCCTTTGAGTTAAATAATGACTCATTAGGTAGAGTAGCGCAAAAAATCACAGAACTCACAGGTCAGAACATAGTGCTAGAATCTGGTGTTGAGGGGCTTATGGTAAGTGGTTTCAATAAAAATTCTTCTATTCAAAGTGCAATTGAAAACCTTGCGCTTTCCAATGCGCTCAAAGTGTCCAAAACAAAGGATGGATTTTTCTACATCGAAAAAGTAATTCAAAATCAGTCTGGCAACGTCAATGGAGGCAGGAACTTTAGTTTTAACATTCAAGACGAAAAAATTGATATTTCAGCTACAAATACTGAATCTTCCAAGATTTTAGAAGACGTAAGTAAAGCAATGGGAAAGAACTACTTCTTGTATTCTAAACCCACTTCAAAGTCTTCTATAAACCTTTCAGGTGCATCATATGAAGATTTCCTCACTTATATGTTAAATGGGTCCAATTTGAGCTATAACGTTGTAGATGAGGTTTATCTGATTGGGCCATCAACAAATGGACAGTTACAATCATCCAAGTTGATAAAACTTAAAAATCGAAGGGTGGACAGTCTTTTAGCCTTCGTGCCAAAAGGTATCAAGGGTGGCTTGATACTCTCAGAGTTTCCAGAATTGAATGCAATAATTGCCACTGGCTCAGGTGTAGAAATAAATAGATTAGAGCAATTCATCAGTTCTTTAGATGTTGTCGTTCCAGTTGTGAATATTGAAATTCTAATAGCTGAGGTTAATGATTCTAAGAAGCTGTCTACAGGATTATCTGCTGGTTTGAGTAGTAATGGAGCACCATCTACTACACAGGGCACTGTTTTGCCAGGCATAGGTTTAAATCTAAGTACAGATGCTATTAATGATGTAGTTTCAGGTATTAATGGTTTAGGTATTGTTAATTTGGGTAATATTTCACCCAATTTTTATCTACAAATAGAAGCTTTAGAGACTAATGGTGACTTGAAAATTGAATCTACACCATCACTAGCCACATTGAATGGTCATACTGCAAGTCTAAAAGTTGGTGAAAAGACCTATTTCCTTCAGCGAACAAATAATTTCGTAGGAGCCCAAATACCAATATCCGCTGTAACACAGACCTGGGAGCCAGTTGAGGCAAACATGGAAATCAAAATTACACCTATGGTCTCCGAAGGAGAGCAGGTTACTTTGGACATAAGTGTTGAAGAATCGAATTTCGTGAATCTTATTTCTGGAGATACTGTTCCTCCAGGAACTGTCACAAGACAGTTCAAATCTATGCTTCGCGCTAGAAATGGAGATATGATTTTGCTAGGGGGACTTGATCGAAAATTAAATAGAGATGAGACTTCAGGATTTCCCTTACTGTCAAGGATACCTATTATAAAATGGTTCTTTAGCAATAGAACAAAAGAAAAAACACGGGATAAGCTTACCATATTTATTCGTCCAACTATCTCATATAAATAAAAGCCATTTGTATGATCGAGTTCCTGAAGAACAACATAGTTAAGTCTCCAAAAGTCCTTTGCATTGAAGTTGAAATGGAACAAAATCAGACAGTCTATCATGCTGTTTTAGTGAAATACAGTGCAAAAGGTGTTCGTCTTGGGAAAGCCCAGAACGAGCTCAGTAGTATTGAAGAAATTTTTAAAATCTTCGGGCGAAAAACGCCAATCATACTAAACATCACAGGCAAAACTGTTATCATCAAAAAAATAGTTCAGAAATCTGATGACATTGTCAATTTGGTTGTGCCGGGAGCGAGGGGCCGAGATTTCTATCACTATTCCTTTACTCAAGACGAGTATAGTATGGCTTCAGTAATCAGAAAATCTACTTTAGATGAGGTTTTGAAGTCGTTTAAAAAGGAGAACGCAAAAATAATTGACTGTCTTTTTGGTGGCTTGCAGTCGGCCTGTCTTGGAGCAATCCTTCAACAGGATTTTCATACTTCAAATATTAGGTGGAGTCTTAATGCCTTACACCAGCCCATAGATGTGTCATCGGGGTCCGAAGAAACCTCCCAAATGTATAAAATAGGTGAGGAGGAGATTCACTCTAAGTCTTTGGTGGCTTTTGGCACAGGACTAAATTATTATTCGAATTTCTTAACTGATCAACAAAGCAAAATTGAGGAGCTCAAAACGGCCAAGCAAGATCTTCTATTCGGAAACCTTCAAAAAGTCTTGTTAGGATTGTTTGCCATTTTCATTCTGGCAGTAGTTGGAGTGAATTCTATTATGATGACTGACTATGAAAATAAGAATATAGAATTGATGACTAGAAACTCTGAAGCCTCAGAACAGAGTCAGTTGCTAAACACCAAGAAAGCTGAGCTTACCAATAAAAAAGAGATATTGGAGAATACAGGCCTAAATCTATGGACCAAAATCGGGTTTTATGCTGATCAAATTGCTGCGCGTACACCAACCACAATCCAATATGATAAAATGGCCATTTTTCCATTGGAGAAAAGAATAAAAGAGGACAGTCAAATTTTATTTTCTAGAAAAGAAATAAGTATTCAAGGAACAGCAACAAATAGTTTTTCGCTTAATGACTGGATTAAAGATCTTAAAGGCCTGACCTGGGTTGAAGAAATAAAAATTCTCAAATTCGAAAAAAAGCTTCAGGAGAGAAGAGGCGTTTTTCAAATAAAAATTAGAATGATTTGAATCAAAATATTCCAAATATTTATGTTTTCATTTTGTTATTTATCATAACAGCTATTTTTGGGACATTTATGTATTCCAAAACAATAGGTGTTACAAAAGACCTTTTGTCGGAATATGATAATCTCAACAGTCAACTTAATGAGAATATCGATTTTGAATTTGAGATTAAAAAAACGCAAAAGCAAATTGATGCAATTGACGAAGTAATTTCCTTAAATAAGGAAGATGTGGGATCAATTCAAAACGGTATTATTCAGGATATTAAGGACAAGGGAAAGCAAGGGGATATTGCCATTACCCAAGTCCCTAAGCCACATATGTTCACTGAATTACAATATGATATCGTGACAAATGTAATTGAGTGCAATGGTGATTTCATAGCACTCGTTAAGCTTGTTGATTATTTCGAACGTAATTTTAAGCGGGCTAAACTTTCCAGTGTGGAATTCGAAGTGAGGAAAAATATTAAGTCTAAAAAAAGGAAATTGTATGCGAAGCTCTATTTTCAAAATATCCAAAAATAGCATAGTCTTTTTGGCCATTATCTCTGTATTGCTTATTGGCTGTAGAGATTTTAAAGAACAGGACTTGGTAAACAGTAAGGTATCCTTGTTGTCACCGGTAGATGAATACAAGAGCACCAATGCTCTAATCATTTTCAAATGGACTCAAGTTGAAGGAGCTCGTTCGTATCTTTTCGAAATAGCCTCACCATCGTTTGCCAATGGTGCTATTATTTTCGATTCACTAATTTCCGTTTCAGATTCTGCTTTAACCTCTGAGCGAATCGAATTGACATTTTTTCCTGGAAATTACGAATGGCGGGTAAAGGCTTTAAACTCAAGCTCCAGTACAGAGTATTCTCCTGTATTTGATTTCACTATTGATAATGTTGTGGACCTGTCATCTGAAAACGTGAATGCAGTATCACCTATTGGCCTATCCAATACAATTGATCACACATTTCGCTGGCAAGCTCTTTTTGGTGCAGATTCTTACACTGTAATTGTAAGAGAAAATTCATGGGAAACTGGTGCTACATTGGCTACAGCTACGAGTACTTTGGACTCTGTAAAGATTCCATCATTGAAGGAAGGAGCCTTTGTCTGGGGGGTAAGAGCAGAAAATGCAACACCATCATTTACCGACTATACTCGAACTTTTATTGAAATAGATACAACAAGGCCAGAGCCTTCAATCATCACTTTTCCTGATCAAGACACCATTTCTACTGGAAGTTCTTTAACGATTACCTGGGCTCATGCAAGCCCGGTGGGCGCATATCCTACACAAGTTTTGGATAGTATATTTGTCTATTCTGATTCCCTACTTACACTTCATAAATCCTATAATTCTAGTGCGCTGAGTCAATTGGTTGGTGATCTGAATAGCCCAGGAAAATACTATTGTCGCATTAAAACCTATGATGTTGCAGGCAATGTCAGTCCGTTTTCTGATGCCAAGTGCTTTGTTGTGCAATAACATGAAGAAAAAGCAGAAGAATATAATATTGATCATCGTGGCCCTAGTGGTTTGGGGCTATTTAGTATTTGTGATATATGATAAATTCTTCAGAACGGTTGATGATTCCTTTTATGTTGAAAACGATCAAGACCCATTTAACACCGTATCAAAAGAAAAGCAAGACACTTATCGATTGCATTTAAATTACAGAGATCCATTTTTATCGCGAAACTTCACCCAAAATATAACCAAGACGCCAATTAAAAAGGAAGTAGTAGAAGAGAAATGGCCGCAGATTCTTTATGTTGGTTCCATAAAAAATGATGATGCTTCAGAAGAAATAGCTATCGTTAAAATACTGGATGTAGAGCACTTTTGGACTATAAACAATAAGATCGGGGATCTTAAATTGTTAAAAATTAATAAAGAGGAGATAATTGTGCTTCGAGGTAAGGAAAAACGAACATTTTCAAAGCAATGATTGAAACATTTTGTCGTTTTTGTAGAGTGAGGTCATTTTTCATCGTATTACTATGTTTATGTTTCCAATATTCATGGAGTCAAAGTATCACAATTACTGGCAATGTCAAGAGCTCAGAAAGTGGATTTGATTTATTGAATTTAATGGTTGTCAATAAAAACACTGGTGTTGGTGTTTTTGGAACACACAAAGGAGAGTTCAATATCAAAGTGGATAAAAATGACTCCATAATGATTTCATCTACAGGCTATCTTACCAAAACAATTTCGTTTAGGGATTCTACTTTTAATACTCACTATGATATCACCGTGTATCTGAAAAAACTTCAAATACAGTTAAGAGAAGTCCAAATTTTTCCGCAAAGAGAATTGGATGAAATATACAGAGAGATTGATGAACTGGGTTACAACAAGAATGATTACATGGTAAGTGGTTTGGATGCATTGAATTCTCCAATAACTTTTTTGTATCAAAGTTTTAGCAAAAGAGAACGCAGGAGAAGAAGAGCTGAAGAGATTATTAATGAAGAAAATAGAAGGGAACTACTCCGAGAGTTGCTCTCTCGATATGCACATAGCAATATCATAAATTTGAAGAATGAGGAGTTTGACAAGTTTATTGATTATTGCAGGATTTCAGATTATCAACTTCAGAATAGCACTCAATACGATTTTATCCTATTTGTAAAGAATAGGTATGAAGCTTACATGAATGAGTATGACTGGTAATTAGAATAATGATACCAATACTGTAGCCATTAGCAGTATCACAAGAAAAAAGAAAATTTGGAATTTGAGGTCTTCTCCGAACATAGACATCTAAAATAAATCAAACCCATTATTTTAACTGAATCAAGTGTATTAAAGCTCTCATATAGTGTATGAAATAGCTTTATTAATTTGTTTGACTTAGAGAGATGTCCGTAAAACAATTGAATGAAGTCCAGATTTTGACCATTTGACCTTAGTTGCTAAGCTTGAGCAGTTTGGTTTCATGATAGAATCCATCATCATCGAATACCTTTATAAAGTATAGACCTGACTCAAGAGGAATAGTTGAAAATGTTAAAGCATTCATGCCCTCTTGAACGATCCTGCTACCAAAATCTTGTACCAATCGGCCTCTGTCATCATACAGCACAAAAAGTAGCTCTTTTTCAGTATCAGTTTCAAAAAGGTATTGAAATTGATCCGAAAAAGGATTGGGGTATACTGATGACATTTGAACATCAATAACTTCCCTTTTAATGGAATCCGAAAAGTTGTAGCTATTGGTTAATGAACAATTTAGAGAATCTTTTATGGTCAATGTATATTGGCCTTCACAAACATTTATGGACAGCTCATTCGAGTTTACTGTATCTTGATTGAAAATGTACATATAAGGCGGTACACCGTTGTCTGTAGAGACATTCAGTATGCCCTTGCAGTTGTTGAAATAATCAATCACTGTATCCACACTCATATTTATTTCGTGAGTGTCCGGTGATTGAATTTGAGAGATCCATGTTGCGCTTCTCTTGCTCGTTAAACCCCACATTCCCGAGCTCCAAACTTCACCAGGATTGTCATATACACGTTGCAAACCAAAATAATCGCCCCATCGTTCATATGGATCGTTTTCAAGAGGAGGGTTGTCAATGATTCCCTGACCTGATTTCATACGAGTTACCATTGAATATCGGCCTTCATTCGAAAAATATACCGTTGAAGTTCCTGGAAAGTCGTTCATACTAGTGTGATTAAATGCAATTATGGCCTGTTGTTCACATTTTTTATTGCCTGTAAACACGATGTTAGGATACCCAAAATCAAGGATAGGGTCAGAGATAATATGCCCCTTAAACACAGGCTTATCTTGATAAACGTTTTCTATGATTCCGTGATAAATCGATGCATTACCATTATCATGATTAATTGAGTTTCCAACAAATTGAATTCTATCTTCTAAAATAAATCCGCCTAGCCATCTAGCATCGTTTGTTTGAAGCCCTGTCGAGGCATCAGTAGTGTCTGTATCTGCCTGTCTGCCGTTTGGAGGCATACCATAAGGCAGATCCAAACGACCTTGTTTAATGTTTAATTGGGCCTGGCCACTTGAAAGTGAATTTGTGACTTCTAAAAGAAAAATAGTGTCGTTGTTGAGATCAAAATTACGGTTGGAAACAAAAAAAGCATTTACACTATCTGGTTCCATTCCATACGTTATAGGGTTTAGGTTCCTTATATATCTCCCATCCCATTTGATATTGTCCCACCATGTCACTTGTGTTGCTGTATCACCTGCAAATGCTTGGTCTAAATCCATTTGCCAAATTACGGTGCCATCAAAGCCCAATTGCCAAGAGACGTTTGGAATAATCATGTTGATAGTCAAAAAAAGATCTTTCTCTGTAATTGAAATAGCGGGGTAATCTGACCAGTTTAAGGTGTCTCTTGGATTACCAGGCAATTCATAAATATGCCATGG
>JALEGO010000015.1 GCA_022763165.1 Flavobacteriales bacterium | reverse complement strand
CCAGTCCAGAATCGGTCTCATCAAGAATTGCTAGTGTTGGGTCCAACATGGCCATTTGGAAGATTTCGTTTCTTTTTTTCTCCCCTCCAGAAAACCCTTCATTAATCGCTCTTCCAGTAAGGTCGCTATTCAGCTCTACAAGTTCTTTTTTCTCTTTGACTAGTTTCAGGAAGTCTTTTGCAGGCATGGCTTCTTGACCGTTATAAGATCTAATTTCGTTTACTGCCGTTTTAAGGAAGTTGATATTAGACACTCCTGGAATCTCAACTGGGTATTGAAAGGCTAAAAACACGCCTTCTGCTGCTCTTTCTTCTGTTGCAAGATCAAGAAGGTCCTTTCCCTGGTATGTAATGCTGCCTTCTGTAACTTCATACTCTTCGCGGCCCGCCAGTACACTGGCAAGCGTAGATTTACCGGAACCATTTGGGCCCATGATCGCGTGAACTTCTCCCTCTTTGACTTCTAAATTGAGTCCTTTAAGTATCTCTTTGCCATCTATACTGGCGTACAAGTTTTTAATTGAAAGTAATGACATTCTATTTGTTTTTTGAGCTTTCTCCTACGAAGTAATCTTCTTTGTTTTTGAAGAGAACATTGAAAGTTGTTAAGCTACCGTAAATTCTAGTTATATATTGTTGGAGATTGATTTTCTCCTCATCATTTAGTGTTTTATTGCTGTTGACATTTTGTTCTAAAACTCTTAAGCGATCTCTCACCATCACAATTTTATGAAAAAATGTCTCGACTGGGATTTCTTTTCCTTTGAGGTCCTCATCTTCTGGTTTCAAGATCATTGTACCACCGATCCACTTATCGCCAAGCTCAACTTTTTCTTCTAAACCATTATATTTTTCAAGAACATCTTTCACAAGACCCGCAAGCTCATTTACGTCAAGGGATACTCCTCCTCCAGCTTCCTCTCCTTCATTGCTTTGAATGATTTCGTAATCTGAATTGGACTGAGTGAATTCCCGCTCTCCTCCTATTATGAAAATTGCTTTGAAGGATGTTACGCCAACATGACTTACTATACCTTCACCGTATTTTTCGTGATCAATTCTATCTCCTATGTTCATTTTGTATCAAGTATCAAGTATCAAGTGTCAAATTGACTCTAAATACTTTATGAATCCATAAATCATTTTGCTTACCTCAGTAACATTTTCTAAAATCCCGTCAAATGTATTTTCGTTTATATAATTCAAGTCTTTTGCCACATACAACAAGCTTCTTACTTCGCCAGCCGAGCCCCGAGCAATAAACAGAAACCTAATTAATTCTTTGGTTGTTTGTCTTTCATATCCTTCTGCAATGTTTGTGGAAATCGATAAGCAGGCTCTTCTCAGTTGATCAACAAATGCATAATCTTTAATGTGGTTTTCGAATGTGCCCAGATTATATATTAAAGAGTTTAGTTCCCTGGATTTTTGCCAAACCTTAAGATCCTCAAACGTTCCCTTATTTTCCTTTACTCTTGACACTTTCAATTTGATACTTGACATTATCCAACACTACCTTCAAGAGAAATTGCCAGCAATTTTTGAGCTTCTGCCGCAAATTCCATTGGGAGTTTGTTCAACACCTCTTTTGCATAGCCATTTACAATCAGACTTATCGCTTTTTCAGTTGGTATCCCTCTTTGGTTACAATAGAAAATTTGATCTTCACCGATCTTAGAAGTTGTGGCTTCATGTTCAATCATGGATGTCTGATTGGATGTTTCTATATATGGGAACGTATGTGCCCCACACTTATCTCCCATCAATAGAGAATCACATTGCGAAAAGTTTCTGGCATTGGTTGCCCCCTTATTCACTTTGACTAAACCTCTGTAGCTATTATTGCTATATCCGGCAGAAATCCCTTTAGAAATGATTGTACTTTTTGTGTTTCTTCCTATGTGAATCATTTTGGTGCCAGTGTCGGCTTGTTGTCTGTTGTTAGTAACTGCAACAGAATAGAATTCACCTATCGAGTGATCGCCTTTAAGGATACAGCTAGGGTACTTCCATGTTATGGATGAACCTGTTTCAACCTGAGTCCATGAAATTTTGGAACCTCTCCCTTCACAAAGACCTCTTTTCGTTACAAAGTTGTAAATACCACCTTTACCGTCCTTGTCTCCTGGGTACCAGTTTTGCACGGTCGAATACTTAATTTCTGCATCATCCATGGCTATGAGCTCTACAACCGCAGCATGAAGCTGGTTTTCATCTCTCATAGGAGCTGTGCACCCTTCGAGGTAACTCACGTAACTTTCTTTATCAGCAATGACAAGTGTCCTTTCAAATTGGCCGGTGTTAGCCTCGTTGATTCTAAAATAGGTAGATAATTCCATGGGACATCTTACTCCCTTAGGTATGTAGCAGAATGAACCATCAGTAAAAACAGCAGAGTTTAATGCCGCATAAAAATTGTCACTGGCCGGCACTACTGTTCCCAAATACTTCTTAACTAACTCTGGATGTTCTTGCACAGCTTCGCTGAAAGAACAAAATATGATACCATGTTTTGCCAGAGTTTCCTTAAAAGTCGTCTTAACTGACACGCTGTCCATTACCACGTCTACAGCCACTCCAGCTAAACGTTTCTGCTCCTCCAAAGGAATCCCTAGCTTATTGAAAGTGTCAATAATTTCTGGGTCGACCTCATCAAGGCTCTCATATTGCTTTTTGGGTTTTGGTGCGGCATAATAATGAATATCCTGAAAGTCAATTTCTGGATATTGGACATGTGGCCATTTAGGCTCAGTCATCTTTTGCCATTTAGCAAATGACTCCAATCTAAACTCTAAAAGCCATTCTGGCTCATTCTTTTTACTTGAAATAAGGCGAATAATATCCTCATTCAACCCTTTTGGGGCTTTATCACTTTCAACATTAGTAACAAACCCGTATTTATATTCCGAAGAGGTAACTTCCTCCAACAACTCATCTTCACTTGCTAGCGCCATACATTAGATTTATAAGGAGAAACTTTCTCCACATCCACACGTTCTATTTGCATTGGGGTTTTTAAAAACAAACCCTTTTCCGTTCAAGCCTCCAGAATAATCCAGTTCTGTCCCCACGAGATACAAAAAGCTTTTCTTGTCAACAACGATCTTGATACCGTTATTTTCAAATTCCTTGTCTGTCTCTTTCATCTCCGTATCAAAAGTCAATTCATACATCAACCCTGAGCAGCCTCCACCTTTCACTCCAACTCTGATAAATGCATCTGGTTTACCCTCCTCATTCATCAGCAACGTGGCCTTATTCTTTGCATTTTCCGTTACTGTAATCATAATTTAGATTAATTCTAAATAAGCTACAAAAATACCTAATTTTTGGTATTGTCAAATTATTATAATCATTAATACACAATTTATTAACAATTGTCAGATACTATATGTTCAAGCGAATCAATTACAAATGTCGATATTTGCAAAAAATCGTTAGATGGAGACAGCAAGGACAGAGTTATCAGATTTAGGAGAGTTTGGTCTAATCGATCATATTCAGAAGAAGATCAAGTTGAATAATGACACCTCGATTTTGGGAATAGGAGATGATGGTGCAGTTATATCTTCTAAGGGTTCATCCATTATCAGCACCGACCTCTTGCTGGAGGGCGTTCATTTTGACTTATCGTATTGTCCACTTAAACATCTTGGGTACAAGGCTGCAGTTGTAAATTTCTCTGACATCTATGCAATGAACGCTTTCCCTGAGCAATTACTAATCTCTTTAGGAGTTTCAAATCGCTTCTCTGTGGAAGCTGTTGACGAGCTATATTCCGGAATTCTATTGGCCTGTGAAAGATATGGTGTGGATCTGATTGGTGGCGATACCAGCTCATCTCAAAACGGCCTGGTTATCAGTGCCACTGCCTTTGGTCAAGTTAAGGAGGGTACTGAAGTCCGAAGGTCTACTGCAAAAGAAAAGGAGTTGATTTGTGTGACTGGAGATTTAGGTGCGGCCTATATCGGACTGCAAATCTTGAACCGGGAAAAGAGGGTGTTCAAGGAAAACCCAAATATCCAACCAAACCTTGAAGGGTACGATTACGTAGTGGAGAGACAGCTGAAGCCGGAAGCTCAAAAAGAATTAATCCATTGGCTTTCTGAAAACGAAATTAGACCCACAGCAATGATCGATGTGTCAGACGGTTTAGCCTCAGAGATTTTGCATTTATGTCAATCTTCTAAAAAAGGCGCTTCCATTTATATTGACAAACTCCCTATTGATCAAGAAACCTTTCGGGTGGCCGAGGAACTCAATTTAGATCCAATAACCTGTGCACTAAACGGGGGGGAGGATTACGAATTGCTATTCACTATTGCTCAAAAGGACTTTGAAAAAGTACAGAATCAAAGCAACATCTCGGTGATTGGTCACATTATGGATGAGGGTTCAGGCGCTAACGTTATATCTCAAGGGGGGCAACAAATCCCACTGCAAGCACAGGGCTGGAATGCATTTTTGAAAAAAGACCTCGACAAGTAAACTTAAGGAGCTTCGTTAAAGTATTGGTCTTACTATTTTGACATTGCCTCGAGCTTGCTCAATAACCATTGCTTGTTTGCTAATAGACCCACACCTGCGATATCCAGCTTCAGTTCTTCAATTTTCTTCTTGAAGTTATCCGTTGCTTTACGGGGACGTCTTTCACTTAAGCGAATGAGTTTTAAAGTATACTTTAATAAGTTGCTGTAAATCAGTTTTTGGTGATCTGAAAGCGTTCTATTTCTTCGCAAGAAGGCTTTAAATGCTTGGATATGTGCAGACAATGGTTCTTGCTCTTCATTCTCAAAATAGATTTTTAAAATGAGTACTCTTGCATCCAAGTTGTAAAAATCATCTGTAAATTCAACTGTGTTTAAGATCCTTAGTGCCCTTCTAAATTCATTCATTTCAAAGTACATGTTTGCCAAATTATAATTGTAGGCGTTGTCTCGAATGTCATCAGAAAGCAGTTGTTTTAAGTTGTTGATCAGTTCAAAAACCCAATCGTATTTTTGCAGCCTCAGCCCCACAGTAATGGCTGTCTTGTAGGTCCATTCTGTGATATTGCCCAGTTTATCAAACAGTTTATTGTCTAATCTTTCTTGGAACAGTGCGTACAAATGATGCAAATACGCTTGCTCTCCTTTATTTATTTGTCTAATACAATGATTTTGGATGTATTCGTAGAATTCCTTAATCTCAGAAAGTTTAAAGAAATCAAAATATTCGGCCAAAAGTCCAACCAGTTTTTCATATACCTTAAAAGACCCCGTTTGATAGAGCTTGATTAAATAGAAGTAAAAATGGACCGGGGGAAACTGAAAATAATAATCCTTATCGTTTTCAATGATAGACTGAACCTCATCGAGAGCGCGCAACTCAAAGTTGGATTGAATAATCCGTTGCCGGTTCAACATCTCACAGATCGTTTTTTGTTTAACAATCAAGTAATGAATGTCCAGGTAATCAGCTTTTTCCTGAAGACTTTGATCTGAAGATTTTTTTTCGGCCCGAGTAATGAATTCATCATTGAGTTCGGCCAATTGAAATCTATTAAAATAAAACATTTCATTTTTCAAAGAAGTTCTCTCAGTTCTCTTTGAGATGGTTTTGAATTTCAAACGAAACTGTTTTTCCATATTAGAGTTATTCAGTCCATGCAATATTTCCATATCCCATTTCTTTTCTTCATCCATATTCTCGATCGCCAAAAATTTCTGGAACAAACTATTGAGTTCAGAGTGAAGATCATATAGTCTTTGTCTTTTAAAAGGGTATTCAGGGTAAATTCGATCATGCAATTCCTGATCGTCAAGACGCTCTTTGATTATCAATTTAAAGAGAAGCTCTATTCTGTGATTATTATTGAAATAGGGTGATTTGATGAACTTTTCAAACCTATTTTGTTTGATTTTAGAAATATTTTCAATTGAAATCACTGAATTATTTTAAATTAAAATCCAGATAAAATTACATATAATTATAATAAACAGATAATTACAATATATTATGAGTCATTTTTTACCCAGAAATGATGTATTTCGTATTTTTTTGTCAAGAATTAGTTAGGGATATTCGTATTATGAAAAACTGTCCAGACAACTGTGGATTTAAAATGAAAACAAAAAAATTAAACATATACCCTAAGACATTCGCCATGAAAAAAATGAAGCTCTTGATTTTCGCACTACTTGCGGTATCATTAAGTAGCTATTCAGCTACTTGGAAAAAAATTCACTATTTAGGAACAAACCCAGCAATAAATGAAGGTTACAATGAAGTAATTGAATCTCAAAATGGGGGTTATATCGGTATCTCATTTGAAAATTTGAATGAGGCTTATGTTACCCGAATGGATGCCAATGGTGATACACTATGGATTAAAACATACAATAGCTTGTCATACAACATGAGTGGTATAAGTATTGTTGAGGACGCAACATCCAGTGACATCATATTTGTAGCCGCTACCACATCCAATAACAATAGGCCTTTATTATTAAGGTCAGATCAGAACGGAAATGAGCTTTGGAGAACAGTTTTAGGCAATACGAACACATCTTATTCGATTACCGATTTCATTCAGACAGCCGATGGTGGTTTTCTAATGACTGGATCTCAAGACTTTGATATCTTTTATCTGAAAACTGATGCTTCCGGAAATCAAAGTTGGTCAAAGGTCTATGATATGAACTTATGTGCTTCCGAAGCACACTCAGTTGAAGAACTTTCAGGTGGAGGCTACATTTCTGCTACTGAAGTTTGTTCGGAAACACGACTTTTTAGACTGGACCAAAATGGGGACAGTTTGTTCACTTCTAGCTTTGCTCCTTCTGGCACATTGGTGGCTTCCGCTTATGTAACAGCTACACAAAATGGATTTGATTGGGTTTCTTTTAGTGGAAACTCAGGTACCCAATCAGAATTTGTAGATTACAAAGAATTGGATGCATCCGGAAATGTTTTGCAGAGTTCAAACAGTGTCGTGCCATTTAACATGAATGACATTACCTCTGTTGCTAAAAGTGCCGGTGGTTTAATCCTAACCTCAGGTCGTGTCGGAAATATTGTTGCTCTAGACAGTACTGGAATCGTGAGTTTCACTTATAATTCAGTTAGTAACACTGATACTACCTACAAACCATATTCGTGTTATTTAAATACTGCTGGGGACTATGTAGTAGCCGGTCAATTCATAGTCAATGGTCCTTTTATACCCGTTAAGTTACCATTTATTTGGGGTGTAGACAGTTTGGCTCAGTTAAACAATACTGGTAATCCCAACCTACCTTGCATGAACATAGCGTTATCCATACAGTCAAATCCAGTCGGGGATTCAATTAATGCTTATGTAACTCATACAGCAGCAGGATTCTTTCCTCCATATACTTTTCAATGGAGTGATGGTTCCACTTCAACGCAAACCTCAAATAGCCATACAATTGAGTACAACCCAAATGCCAATCCTCTTCCTTATTGCGTTACTGTAACTGACGCACAAGGCTGTGTGGATTCTACTTGCTATAGCAGCAACGTCCCTTGCGCCAATTATAGCGCATCCATTAATCTATCCGCAAATGGAGCATATGTTATTGGAACCGTTACAGGAGGAACTCCTCCGTACACCTACAGTATATTCGGAACAGTGATCCACACTACAAATCTAGCTGTCGATTCAATTCCAAACCCAAATATCCCAGGCAACTTTTGCCTTCAGGTAACCGATGGAGCAGGGTGCGCAACAACAGCATGCATTAGTACATCTCAACCTTGCAATGGATTAGGTATTTCCTTAATTCCAAACAATGCAGATGACACAGTTACGGCTTATAGTAGCAATGGATTCTCCCCGTTTACTTATGTCTGGTCAACAGGTGACACTACAGCTACAATCGCTGTTCCCAGTCCGGGACAATACTGTGTTACAATGACTGACGCCAATGGATGTGTGGATTCTTCATGCGCCAATCTAGGATTTTGCACGAACTATAGTGCTTCCATCACAATATCTAGCAATGGCAATTATGCAATTGGCACGGTAACCGGAGGCTCTGCACCTTACACTTATAGTTTATTTGGAACAGTGATTTTCACCACCAACTCAGCCGTAGATTCGATGCTTATCCCTACCAATGTAGGAGGCAATTACTGTATTGATGTAACTGATGGGCTGGGCTGTTCTGACACAGCTTGCATTAGCACTCCACAACCTTGTACAGGTCTTGGAATAACTTTAATCACAAACAGTGCTCAGGATAGTGTCTTCCCATATATAGCTTACGGTACAGCACCCTACAGCTTCGTTTGGTCTCAAGGTGATACAACAGAAAGTATTCAAGTGAACACGATGGGGCAATATTGTCTAATAGTCACTGATAACAATGGCTGCGTAGATTCAGCCTGCAAATACATTTGTCCTGGTTATGACGCACAACTGAGTATATCAGCTGATACAAGTTATGCCATTGCCGAAGCCACAAATGGTAGCTCTCCTTACAGTTTCAATTGGGGTTTTGGGTTAACCACAACCAGTGTTAATCCGATCGATTCTATTCCAATTCCTCCAGGAATAAATGTTCCTGCGAACTCGTACTGCATAGAAATCACGGATGGTTCTGGGTGCTCAGACACAAGCTGTTATAACGTCCCTAATGTTATCAATCCTTGTGCTAGTTTCTTTGTAAACACGCAATACAGTATTTCGTCAACACCTGTTGGATCGATTGCGGTGGTCAACGCCTATGTCAATGCGATTGTCAGCAATGGGCCTTTTACCTATGCATGGTCAACTGGTGTAACAAACACTTCTTCAGTGACAACAGATTCTATAGTTGTTAATGGAACTGGTCCTTTCTGTGTAACTGTAACAGATGCTACTGGTTGTACATCCTCCTCTTGTGCGAGTGGTCCTATCAGTCCTGATAGTGTTTGGCCGGGTGATTGTAACGCAGATGGAATTGTTGATGTCACTGACTTAATGCCCATAGGCTTTGGGTTCGGGTTTACTGGGCCAGTTCGCGCCAACGCAAGTCTTCTATGGGTTGGCCAATATGCAACGGACTGGGGAGCGTTCTACTCAAACGGAGCCAATATTAAGCATGCTGATGCTGATGGGAATGGACTTATCGATAGTTTAGACGCAACCGCAATCCTCCTTAACTACAATAACACTCATAGCAAAACAGGGTTTAACCCGTCTACATTTACAACTGGAAAAATATATCTTGGCCAGATCAACGACACGTTGTTGCCTGGAGATACAGTCTCAATACCTCTTTTTGCTGGAGAACCATTTAACCCGGTTCAAAGCCTCTATGGCATGGCCTTCTCTATAGGCTTGGACACGACCATGGTCAAACCAGGAAGTCAGTTGAAGTTTCACAACGGCTGGCATGGTGTGAAGGGGGCTAGTTACATTGCCATTCAAAAAGAACTTTATGGCAGTGGTAAAATTGTTGGTGGCCTTACAAGAATTGATCATACGGAAGTGTCCGGGCATGGTCAGATTGCGAGTTTGGAAATTGTTTTAGAGGATAATATCGCTGGTAAATCCAATGCCCCAATCGCCATGAATTTAGGTGTAACAGATGCTATTCACATGAATGTAAATGGTATTATGAAAGGTCTTCAAAGTTACCAGTCATCCTATTTATTGCTGCCGAATGATCAAACGGCTGCTATAGAAACTGAAGAACTGGCTGATTTCAATTTGTATCCTAACCCCAACAATGGACAGTTTACTATTGCTGGATCAGTCGAAATAGATAGAGTTGATGTGATATCAGTTACAGGTCAACTGGTCAATTCAATAGCTGTTAATAGTCAAAATGCTTTGATAGATCTTACAGGTAAAAGTGGATGGTACTTTGTAAAAATCTACTCTGAAGATCAACAAATCATTAAAAGAGTAATGTTAAATAAATAAACTATGCCCATTAAGCCCCACTTTGTGGGGCTTTCTTTTTCAATATCTCCAGTAGCCAACTCTTGTTGGCTATTTTGCTTTCGCCCTCTATAGTATCTATTAAATCCTTTAGCTTGCTTTGGAACTTGCTTGTGTTTTTCTTTGGGGCAGATTCAATAAGTCGCATCCCTTTTTGAGTATATTTCAAGAGGTTCCAATAAATTTCATGTTGAAACTCAGCTATGGTTTTATTACGCTTTAAAAAGGCCTTGAAAGTCACGATAACTCCACTCAAAGCCTCAAAGTCATCTGCTTCAAAATAGATCTTCAACAAAACAGATCGAGAACTCAGATCATAAAACACATCCGTAAACCCTACGGTGTTTAACATTTTTAGTGCCTGCCCATGATTCCCAATCTCGTAATAAAAATTAGCCAAATTATAATTGTAGGCGTTTTCTTGAATGTGTAATGGCAAATATTCCTTAAAATCATTAATGAAACTTTCTGTCCAAGTCCTCTTTTTCAACCTCAAGCCTACTGTTATGGCGGTTTTATAATCCCATTCTGAAATATATCCCTCTTGCAGGATTAAGCCGCCATCTATTTGATATTGATACAATTCAAAGAGTTCTTTGAAATAATCAACCTCCCCATTGTTAATTTTACGAATACAGAAATTCTGTGCGTAATTAATTAAAGCTTTCGCGTCTTTTTGAGCTATTAACCCTCCGCTCAAATGTAACTCCTTCTTAAGTCTAAGATATAATTCATGGCTGTCGCCATCCATAAGTCTAAACGCATCAAAGTACAATAAAACCAAGGGGTGTTCTTTAAGCGAATTCCGATCCCTATTTACTTTACCTATAACAAAATCCATGTTTTCTGATCGGTATTTCCCACTTACAATGCGCTCTCTATTCTTCATTTCACATGCTGTCTTGAGTTTAATCAATAAATAGTAGAGATCAACATGATCCATCTTCTTTTGCAAAGCGCCTTCATCAGATTTTGATGTGGCAACATTGAACTCATCGGATTCCAGAAAGAATTGATATTGTCTATGATAATCTTCTTCTGACTGATAACCTCTCTCAATGAGCTTTTTATTAAGGTTTTTGGAGTATAACTGGAATGACTGCTGAAGGCCTCGCTGACGAAAAAAGTTCAATACATTGATCTCATTTGAATCCAGTTCTTGATAATTTGATATGAACTCCAATAGCTTTCTATACAGCAGAGACTTGATGTTATAAAGTTTTTGAATATCAAACTTTGTTCTTGGAAAAACTGATTGAAACATGCTTTCAGACGCCCGCACATTATTCTTTAAATAGAAATTAAATAGTTTAACAAGTGCGGGATTGGTATTGTGATACGGAGATTCAAGAAAGGCTTTTGCACGCTTCCTCTCTTCCTTTTTAAAAGTTTCTATTAGGCTTTCTAGACGATCTGAGGGTGATTTCATACAGAAAATTAATAATTAAAGGCTTTATTATTAAATATTTAACAATATAAAAAACATAATTTTCATACAGAAATATCTAAATTTATGATTTTTTCTTGAAAAAAGTATCTCAATATTTGTATTGTGAAGTTATAACTCGATACAATGCTCAATAAATACGAAACAATGAAAACAACGATAACATTAAGATGGAACTTGCTGTATGCTATGCTCCTATTCAATATGATTTCTTTTGGTCAATATTTTGACGAAACATACTATCTCCATAACTACAGTGCTGAACACTTTGAGCTCCGCGGAGTGGCACAAACTGGAAACGGAGAGTATGGAGCAGTTGTGCGTAGAACGGCCTGGGGTTCAGGTACACTTCCATACTATACTGCCAATTTCAAAATTGATGCCAATGGAGATACGCTTTTTACAAAAGCCACTTCTGATTTCTATGCTGGTCCTTGGCGTGTTGCACATGACAATGTCAATTCTAGAATCATTACTACTAAGAGCCATGGGTTAGTGGCATATGACTACAACATGGATACAGTATGGACACAAACCGTGTCAACGACAACAGTAATTAATAACTCGGTTCTTGCACTAAACAACCAATATGTTCTTTCAGGATACGAATATGCAACACTCCCTCACGCTCCATATTTTGCAAAATTTGATTTAAACGGAAACGAGCTATTTTATAAAGAATTCAATTTTGAATCTTACCACCAGCAGGGAGTAGATGTAACTGAAAATCAGCAAATCCCTGGTGGAGTTGTTCTATTGGTAAATGCTCCAGCAGACTTTAAGCTGTATGCTACCGACACAAATGGCGATACGACTTGGACAAAAGCATATGACAAGTCTATTTATGGTTCACCCAAAAGAATCATCAATGAAACAAGTGGAGGTTATTTGGTCTTATCACAATTAGGTTTGAATGCCGTAGTTTCTTCAATTGACGCTTTAGGAGCTGTTAATTGGTCTAAAATTGTTGCTCAAAACATATGGAATACGGTGGATATCACTGAGAAGGACAACCACTTGTATGTTTTAAACGAAGGCGCTGCCAACAATGGCAACAATCAACTCGCGGCAGCCATGTGTCTTTCCAAGTCTAATAATACAGGGGATACGTTATGGGTAAAAACATACCAATCAAGCACGGCAGGTCGCTACCCCGCACAAATTCTTCCCTCTATATATAATGATGGTGTTGTAATTGCAGGAAATGACTCGGTCCAACCTTTTGGGACTACTGGTATAGGGGTGTGGAGGCCATTTATTACGGCAATGGATTCATCTGGAACTGTAGATACTTGTAATGGCCTTGAAGTGACCATTCATCCAACTGTTACTGAAGACACCTTAACAGCCATTATATCTGGTGGCACACAACCCTACGCTCCACAATATATGT
>JALEGO010000088.1 GCA_022763165.1 Flavobacteriales bacterium | reverse complement strand
GCTTTAGAGGGTCAATAACCTCTTCAGAGAAAAGATCCACGTTTGTTATTCCGGCATTATTAAATAGAGCATATACTTGCCCTATTTTCTTGATTTCTTTAAAAATCGATCGCGACTTTTCTAAATCTGTAATATCGCAGGAAAAAGGATGAAAATTGTCACCTAAGGCAGTTGCAACTTTGTTGATGTGCTCGTCATTGAGATCGAGTCCAACAACAATGCCGCCTCTTTCGATAATCTGTTCTGAAATTGCTTTTCCAAGACCGCCAGAGGCCCCTGTGACGATACACAGTTTGTCTTTGAAATTTCTCATTAGGCACTTCTTTGACTTAAGTAGTATTCGAATGTTTCTTTACTACTTAATTTGGGGCTAAATCCGAATTCTTCTTTAAGCTTTTGATTGTCTAGTACAGGACGATATTGAACGAAAACCGTTGCGTTTGGACCGCTTTCTGATATGCGTAATGTTTTGGAGATGCCTAGAATCGTCTTCATGATCCAAAGTGGCATATTTACGATCTTCTTATTTTGAATTTGTGCAAGTTCATAAATGCTCAATTTCCCATCACCTGCTACGTTATAGATACCTTCCTTATCGCTAAAGATGGCCATCTCTAAGCAATTTACCAGATCTTGATCCCAAATAAACACAAAAGGACATTGAGAGTTGTCGATGGTGAACATGGTTTTCCTATCAAAAAGCTTGGTGATTCTATTTTTTGTGTTTTTACCAAGTATGGTTGATACTCGGAAAATCACTTGTTCCAATTGTGGGTGTTTCTCTTTGTACTCTTGCATCATTTCTTCAACCAGTTTTTTGTGCCAAGAGTAAGCATATTCCTTATTTCCTCTCAAAGGTGATTTTTCACTGAGCCATTCAGGGTTGTCAGGATGATAACCATAAGCAGCTCCGCTAGACGTAACAATAATTCTTTTAACTCCATGTTTTACGCAAGCTTCTAGAATATTCTTTGTGCCAAGAACGTCTATGGAGTACTCCAATTCCCTATTGCTTTTTCGGCCTGGCGATACGATAGCCGCCAGATGTACTACAACGTTGATGTTATTTTCAGCAACAAGTTGGTCCACTTGATCAGAACGGATGTCACTGGTGATATAAGTAACACCCTTTATTCGCTCAGATTTCGGGACTTCTCGAACATCCATTGCGACAATGGACTTTACAGTTCCCGCGTATTCCGATTCTATTTTTTTGGCTATATTTTCTACCAAAATGCTACCAAGGTATCCACTTGAGCCTGTTACCAAAATGTTGTGTTCCATAGAAAAAATGTTGATTCCATGAAGTTCATGGAATTGTTATAACCCTTTTTACAAAAATAGCTTGGGCGAATGGTGGATTTATTATCAAATGTTAAGAAATATTGTCCAGAATTTTACCTCCATAAAAGTTTCAACATATTGACCGTATTCTATTTAAGGCCTTAACTTAGTCTTGAAGTTTTAGCTATGCAAAAAAGATGGAAGAAGAAAGACACTCCGGAAGCAACGGTAATTGATCATCTCAAGAGTTCGATCAATGTATCAAAGGCTATTGCCACTTTATTGGCAATCAGGGGAGTTGAAACTTATGATCAGGCATTTGAGTTTTTTAGGCCTAACATGGATCATTTACACGATCCTTTTCTCATGAAAGGTATGGAGGAAGCGGTGACTTTTCTTCATGAAATCATGGCTGACGGAAAAAGAGTAATGGTTTATGGAGATTATGATGTAGATGGTACGACCTCTGTAGCATTGGTTTACACATACCTTTCTAGCTTTTATGAGAATATAGAGTTTTACATTCCAGATCGGTATAAGGAGGGATATGGAATATCTAAGATTGGCATCGATTATGCCGCAGAGAATGATGTAGCCCTTATGATAGCATTGGATTGCGGTATTAAGGCTAACGACCTTGTTCAGTACGCAAAAGAAAAAAATATAGAAATGATCATTTGTGATCACCATTTACCTGGTGACGAAGTTCCGGAGGCTTATGCGGTACTTGATCCTAAACAACATGACTGCCCTTACCCATATAAGGAGCTATCCGGTTGCGGCATTGGCTTTAAATTGGTTCAGGCTTATCAGTTGCGATATAGCGCTTCGAATATACCTCTCCATGATCTACTAGATTTTTGTGCTATTAGTATTGCTTGCGATATTGTTGAGCTCACAGGGGAGAATAGAACGTTGGCTAGTATTGGTCTCAAAGAATTGAATACGAAAAATAGAATTGGAATAGAAGCACTTCTTGAGGCGGCAGATCATAAGAAGGAAATAACGATTCATGATTTAGTTTTTGTTATAGGGCCTAGAATTAACGCTGCAGGTAGAATTGAACATGCAAAAAAGGCTGTTGAGTTGTTGACTTCAAAAGATAACAAATTGGCCAAGTTTGCTGGGAAGGCGATTAATGAAACCAATAGCTATCGGAAGGAAATAGATAGAGAAATAACGGCCGAAGCGTTGAAGATTATAGAAGAGGACCCTGATTTGATGAAGGCCAAAACAACTGTTTTGTATAAATCAGAATGGCACAAAGGTGTTATTGGAATTGTGGCTTCCAGGTTGATTGAAACACATTACAAACCCACGATTCTCTTGACTGAATCAGATGGTTCTTTGACAGGATCAGCCAGGTCAGTGAAAGGTTTTGATATTTATAAAGCAATTCATGAGTGTTCCGATCTTTTAGATAAGTTTGGTGGACACAAGTATGCTGCTGGCCTGACCATGCAAAAGGATAAATTTGAACTTTTTCAAAAGAAATTCGAATCTGTGGTGGCCTCAACAATACTACCAGAAATGCTCATTCCGGAGATTGAAATAGATCTTGAGTTGGACTTCAACGAGATTACATCGAATTTTTTCAATTTGTTACAGCAATTTGCTCCTTTTGGACCTCAAAATAGGAACCCCGTTTTTATGACCAAAGGCCTGGTCGATAACGGATATTCGAGAACTGTTGGCGCTGAAAATGATCACTTAAAATTGAATTTGAAGCAAAGGAAAACTAACCTTAAATTCGATGGTATTGCTTTTAATATGGGGCAATGGGAGGCCTACGTAAAATCAGGACAGCCAATTGACATAGCCTACAGTTTGGAAGAAAATGTATGGAACGATAAAAGATCCATACAGCTGGTTATCAAAGACATTAAAAAATCTGAAAATTTAGGTGATTAAGGTCTTTAGCCATTCATTGTAGCTCAAAATGTCTTGATCAAATGATTCCTGGTCTGTAGCGGAGTTGATGACATTATTAATGAGCTTCATCAATGGTTTATCTACCCTTACATTGTGCGAATAAATAAGTTTATCCAAGATCTCCAGCATTTGTTTTTGTCTTAAATAGGCTTGATCTGATAGGATCTTTTTAAACTCCTTTTTGATGTTCACAATTTCATCCTCGACATAGTCATAATTGGATAAGTCATATCGAATAATAAGTTCAGCAACCCTAATTTTAAGGCGGAATCCAATGTCCAGAGTACCGAAACTATCATGAATTTTCATTTTGACAATGTACTTACTCGCGCTTTTGTTACTGCCCATTTCACTGTATTGCAAAGCAAGCTGTAAGTAGACAAACAGAATGTTTATAGGTGTCTTTTTTAGGGAATTATTATTCTCAGCTTCATGTAGAATTTCGATGGCTTTTTCATGGTTTTTTAAGCCAGAATAATTATACATCTGACCCAAATAATAGTAAAATAGATATTTGTCAAAATGTAATTTATTGTATTCCAACATCTCTTCATGTAGAAGATTAGACCACTTGAGAGACTCATTGAACTTGCCATTCTTATACAAAGAATTTGAGTAGTATGTGATCATCTGGAGTTTCAAATCATGATTGTTTCGATTGAATAGCCCATCCCGGTCAAACTCCCGGAATGTCACTTCAAGGTATTCTTCAAGAGATTTATAATCATGCTGTTGCAAGAAAATTCTACTCAAGGCTTGGTAGATTTTTATGCGAAGCGTTGAGGACTTTTTTAAGTCAGTTGAGCTTGAGAAATCATCAATAGTCTTTTTTAATAACTCTATGATGTCGTAGTTTCCTGTTGTGAGATTTTGAGAGATTTTGATTCTATATATGAGTACAGCAAGAATATCATCGATCTCTCTCAGTCGGTTGAGTTCCAGTTTATTTTGCTGTCTCTTTTCAATATATATCTCTGGATTAATGTTGAGATATTCGTGCGACAATTTGATAAATTCACTGTAAATAATGTCTAAAATCTCAAAATCCTGAATTTGTTCAGCTTTTTTTTCAGCTTTTGATAGGTAATATTTTACTACTGGGTATTGCCGTTTGCGTTGAAATAAACGCGCCAACCCAAGGTTATAAAGTATATTGTTGTGATCGTTTGCATCAAAGTGCAAAAGAGAAAGGCTTTTTCCGATATCTCCTAAGAGCCTATTTTTAAGACGATAATATGAATTCTTGTCTCCTTCTTTATATAAGGATTTGAAAATGAGATCATCTGAAATTTCTTTCTTCCCTTTTTTAATTGTGTCAAAAAGTTGAATATCCTTTCGGTCTTTAGAAGAATTAGTTCTTGTAAGAAAGATTTT
>JALEGO010000087.1 GCA_022763165.1 Flavobacteriales bacterium | reverse complement strand
GAATTAATATTCTCGTACCGTATTTTTTATCTTTGATGCTCTATCTAAACTTTGCCTATTTTTTAAGCTCGTGGCTCAAAAAAGCTGGCCTGGTTATAGGTATACTCTTTTTATACACCATTGTAATAGAAAATCTTATTTCCTGGAAAATTCCTGATAATGTTGATCGTTATTTTCCAATAAACCTTATCGAAAATTTAGTTCCCAATCCAATCGGTAAAATTATGGGACAAGATGTAAGCTCAGATTTTTCAGCTATTAACATTGTAGTGGCCGTTTGCTATATCCTGGTATTTATGGCTTTAAACTATTTCATGTTGAAAAGAGGACATGCTGCGAAACAGTGATCATAAGTTGGACGAAAACTTTATTCTCACAAAGTCTCCAGGACCTCCGCCTGGTTGGTCCATATTTGATGAAAGTATTGAGCTTTCACTAAAATCCCATGTACAATAGTAAGGAGCTGGATCAAATGCTACTGAATAAGAACAGTCGGTATCACCATAGTACTTTTCCATGTCATAGCTCAAAAGCAATGATTTAACTTTATCTGTCTTAAGAACAATGAATATCCCTCCTACTTTATCATTTTCAAAAGACAAATAAATGTTCTGAACATCAAGGTTCATAAAGTCTGCAAACGAGGAATTTTCAGAAGCATAACTATAACCCTCAAAACCCCATTCCATATTATCAATTTTCTCTTCTGTTTGAGCCAGTCCAAGGGCCTGAACTTGGTCTTTAGTAAGTCCTAAAACCAACCCTTTAAATCCTAATTTGCTATAAGATCCTGGTGATTCAATTTTTCCTAAGTCATCCATTCTAAAAAACTTAAACTTCCCTGACTCCCATAGTCCCATGACGTTGGCTTCTTGATATCGATACCCATAGCATTTTTTTATATCCACACCAGCCCGATCTGCTTTGGCCTTTCCTCGTTCCGGAAATACAAGCTCTAACGGACCATATTCACCATGCTCTGCTAATACTTTTATGCCAGAATTAGAAATTTCTTTTTTTTCAATGAAAGTACTCAATGCTTGCATTGCTTTTTGCTCACCTACGGATTCAGGAATTAAAAAATGCTTTGTGGCTTGAGAAAACTCCTTTTTGTCCAGAGCCTCAAACACCTCATATAATTGATCAATCATTATTTCTTTAGATGGATTCTGAGCAATGGAGATATTAGTAATAAACAAAAGGAGAATTGGAAGTATATGTTTCATTTATAAAAAGGTTTATATGTAGTTAAGAGTCAATTATGGCAAAATTCCATAATAATAAAATGATGAATTTAGAAGATGTCTCGTCTATCTGACGACTAAGATTTTTTTGGTTTCTGATCTTTGTTCCCCATATTCAAGATGGTAGAAATAAGTTCCAGAATCCCATGAACCAGTATTCAGTTCAAGCGAATTAAAATTTTGATCTACTTGGAACTCTTCTATGATCTGGCCCGTGCTATTTGAAATTTTCAAAGTCGCCTGATTTACACCTTTTGGAAGTTCATACTCCAAAATGGTAAAATCATTTGTAGGGTTTGGATAGCTATTTAAGTATGCACTATTGTCTGACTTCCCTGAGATTCCTGTTAGAGTTCCACAACTTTCACATGGAATCGTACCAGGTAGGCTATAAATTTCAGCTTTTGATGGATTGTTGGGGTCATCAATAGATGCTAAAAGTTTAAAACCATCAGTATCTAGATTCACTATTTTATAATAATGACAACCATTGATAGTTGACACGATAGTACCATTTTCATCAATCACTTGGGTCGTCCAGAGACATGTGGGTGAGCAATCCGAAAAGGCATAAATTACTTCAATTTCACTTGAATTATTAAAAAGTTTATTGGACACCAGACCAATTCCCTCTATGGTACCTCCAACTGGGACAGTTAAGTTAATAGTTGCATAAATTGAATGGTTCAAATTGTATACCCTTACCTGCTTGTTTGAGCGATCTTTTATAACATATTTATATCCGACACCTTCCAAATTTGTTACAGTCAAGGGAATTTCAGCTTCCCAACTGAAGCCTGTTGTATAACACCAAACCCAGCATGACTTGTTTCCAAAGTAATTTGAGAGAAGGCAAGTGTTCCCGCAATAAAGAGTAAAAATGTAAGTGATTGTTTCATTGAAGTTTTGTTTGTAAAACAGTTTAATTTAATATCAGTTTCTTGGACAATACCATCGTACCATTCTGATCAAACAACCTTAAGAAATGAGGACCAGGATTGCTGTGCTCCTTTAAGTCTATAATCGTTAAATCATTTGTTAGTAGTTCATTAAACACCACTTCACCCAGAACATTTTCGATATAAATAGTATAATCCGAACTGTTGAAATTTAAGGCTTGAATATAAAACTCTGAGTGAGAAGGGTTGGGATAAATCTTAAGTTTAGCGATGTCATTATCATCCATAATCCTCAATACTATAGTGTCAAGAATCAAACAGGAATCTCGAATAATTATGTTTTCTATATTGGAAGTATCTTGGCAAATACCATCATCTACAATCACACGAAAAGGTTGTTTATGATTATTAACTTTTATAGATGAAACATCTAGTTGAGAAGAATTAGCACCTGAATATTGATTAACATCAATTAAATCTTGGAATCCGAGCCCAAGATCTGACTGCCACTGGTACGAAACGTTATTTGAACTGGCATTGGCAGAAAAGAAAATATTGTCTCCAAGATAAATTTGATTGCTATTAACCGTTTGACTTACAGTTAAATTACATGGATTGGCATTTGGAACTAACTTCGCGATATAACCATTATATCCTACAATATAACCAACATTGTCAGATGGAAAATGCATGTCATTTATCGAACCTTGGGCATTCATTTCATTCCAAACCGAACCCGATCTCATGTAAACATCTCCACCTGCACAATATCCTTGCCCTGAAGGTGTAAAATCAATGGCTGAAATGAAAGATGAAAATGTTGCATTTGTAGATTCTTGAGTCCAATTTACGCCTCCATCGGTAGTTCTAAGAATTAAATCATTTCCACTATTTGAACCGACAACATATCCAGCAGATGTACTTGTAAAATAAACATCCCTTAGAGGATTACTTGTGGGTTGTGATACTTGATTCCAGGTAGCTCCTCCATCAGTGGTTTTGGCCACCATTCCTCCGAAACTACAGGAATATCCAACTGAACTGTTCACAAATTGGATGGAAGTAACATTGTGCATGCCTTGAACCGTAACAGAATCGAGCCAAGTGTTTCCCCCGTCAACTGTTTTATGGAAAATCCCCTGACCTCCGTCACTTAAAGCCAGAAAGCCAGTTTGTGCATCAAGAAAATATACCTTACCGCTATAGCCCCAAAAGTGTTTGTCATAAGTCCATGTATTTCCGCCATCCGTAGTTTTATATAGATCATTATTCGAGTTAAGAGCGAAACCTTTGCTCTGGTTCACGAAAAATATTGACTCAATTTCATATACAGAACTGATATTTTGGGCTGTCCAACTTGCACCACCATTCACTGTTTTTAAAATAGTAGCGTTTAGTGTACCATCCCCAGCTGCATAGCCTATATTATCATTTACAAAGTGAACGGTATTAAGATTATCAGTAGTACCGGAGTTTAAAGTTACCCACTGTCCATTGCAAATTACCGCAAAACTGAATAGGGCGAGAACGAGATATATTTTTTTCATAATAAGTTGAAGTAAAAGTCGCTTTTATTAAACTATGTATCAAGTCCAAATGAACTCTTGGTATATTTCATTGAGAAACATGTTCGATTCATTTAGAATTAAGGAACTACTGATAGTTCAAGTTCGAGCGATTTGTTAAACAATATTTGAATTGTAAAATTAGAAACTGAATATAAAACAGGCTAAACTTTGATGTATACAAGCTGTATACTTGAATCTTAAATAATTGATTTAAAAGCAGTTAAATAATCATCTAAGGCCAGTTCTGATCAGAAATGGTTATTGTAAAAGTATAATCCAATAGTATTTCTTTGAGGCTTTTTATAACTAATCGAAAATGGATGTTTAGATTTGATAAAAATCGTTATGATGAAAACAATACTTCTTTCAGTTCTTGTTCTACTTGGTAACCATTTGATGTCTCAAACAATTTATGTTGGGGGATCGAGTAAAGGTAAAATTGAACACGATGGTGATATTTACATTGGAGGTTCTAGAAAGGGAAAAATAGAGAATGATGGTGATGTTTACATTGGCGGTTCCAAAAAAGGTGAAATAGAAGATGATGGAGACATTTACGTTGGAGGATCCAAAAAAGGTGAAGTTGAAGATGATGGTGATGTCTATAAAGGTGGTTCAAAGATTGGCGAAGTCGAAGATGATGGTGATGTCTATTATAGAGGTTCTAAAATCGGAGAATGTGAAAATATAGATCACGGATGGGTTGGAGCTGTATTCTTTTTCTTTTTTTCAGACGATCTTGGTGTAAGATAGGCTATGCGCTATTTACTTTTTTTCACAGCACTGTTCATCATGGGTTGTTCAACCCTACAAAACACGAGCATAAATCAAAAGCCATACAATCCCCAAGCTAAATTTTTTCCTGTAGAGGTGCAAAAAATCGAGTTTTACATGGGCATGTCAAAGGATTCAATTCCGTTAAAATATCTCAATAGGTTGCAAGACAATGAAGGGGATTATCGAGAAAGATATATTATTCCCAATTTTTCTCAGCGTATTGATACTCTGGTGTACTATCTGGATATTGATGATGACAAACCCCTATATGAAATCTTATTGAAAATAAACAAGAACT
>JALEGO010000086.1 GCA_022763165.1 Flavobacteriales bacterium | reverse complement strand
TCCGAGAACAGTATTGAATGATTCATTTAAGTGCTCCAAAACCATTTGTCGATATTTCCCAACACTAGAGTTTAAGATGGGTAGAAAGTCCTCCTTTGAATACTGTTCAAGACCACTTTTATAGAACAGGTTTTTCAGAATCTGGACTTCCTTTACTTGTAGACCTTCAGTTTTAAGCTTAGCTCTCTTTTTACAAACACTTTTAAAGAATTTATCAAAATAATAAACCTCCGGATTGGCCTTCCCATATGAATACTTTAAGGACATCGAACTTGGCAAAGTATAATCTACTAAGTTAGGAGCATGACATAAAGCCTCTAGCACTTGCCTATTATCAAGTCCAGAATTATTCAGTAAGTCAACATTTTCATAAGCTCCTGTGATTGGCGGTAATTCCTGTAAGCCAGACCTGTTGATTTTCAGTTTTTTAACTTGTTTGATTTCAAATATTTCCTTTGGAAATATTTTCATTTTGCTTGTTGCTTCATTTTGGCAATCAATCTCAATCTCCTCAAGCGTATTCAAATCCTTTAACCATAAGGGCAGAGTGTCAATCCCATCTGAATTTATCGAAAGGTACTTCAAAGACTTTGCCTTCTTTAGCCATACTGGGAGTTCACTGCTATAAATGGAGATATTAGTAGCACCTGACAAATAATCTTCCCCTTCGAAAGGTTCTTGATGATAAAATATTGAAGAATCGCTGTAGTAGTTTTTCATATCCTAAAGTTACAAGCAATTTAAAATAATCTTCTACAATCAATAAATCAACTTGCAGGATAAAAAGGGATACAATCTGTTCTAGAAGAATGGTATTATAGGTCTTTAAATCATATTTTTACTCAACGGCATTATTGTGAATAGTTCAAAAATCATCGAAGAAATCAGTAGAACAAGTATCGACTTGTTGATGAAAGAACCATTCTATAGTCATATTCTAAGTTGTCTTAACAAGATTGTGGTTAGTGAAGATTCAGCCATTCAAACTATGGCCGTTGGCATAAAAAATAAAAACCACGTAGTTTATGTAAACCCTGATTTTTGGAATAATGTTTTAGTAGAAAAAAAATTACGATATGGCGTCTTTAAACATGAGATTCTCCATATTGTTCTTAAACATACAGTTTCATGGTCCATCAAATATGACCGTCACTTGATGAATATAGCTATGGATATTGTGGTCAATCAATATATTCTTCGTGAGCATTTACCTGAGGATGGTGTTTTTTTAGACACCTTTCCAGATCTTGACCTTGAACCCAATCAATCGTGGCAATATTATTATGAAAAGCTGAAGCATCTACAGCAAAATCAAGGACAACACCCTGTTTCAGCTCAAAACTTGAGTGACATTTCTGAATCCTCTCATGGGCTTGACCGGCACGGCTCTTGGGAAAAGCATAAAGCGCTTACTCCATTGGAAAAGGAGCTGGCAAAAGATGCAGTTGACAATTTGGTGAAAATTGCACATCAGAAAACAGATACCAAGAGTTGGGGAAGTCTCCCCGGATACCTTAAAGTTCTTCTTGAAGATATTATTATTAATTCAGAGCCATATGTCAGTTGGAGGCATTATCTAAAGCTTTTCACTGCAAGCAGTTCTAAAACAAGATTAAAAACAACCATTAAAAGGCCTTCTAAACGATATGGCACGGTTCCAGGTATCAAAATCAAAAAGAAACAGCGGATCCTTGTTACACTTGATACATCTGGAAGCATAGGTAAAGATGATATTGAACAATTCTTTTCTGAAGTTTATCACGTTTGGCTTTCAGGAGCAGAGGTACAAGTTATTGAGTGTGACACAGACATTCATAATATTTTTACATTCAAGGGGTCTCCTCCCGCATATGTTATGGGTCAGGGGGGAACTGATTTTGATGCACCAATCATTAAAGGAAATGAACTGAGGCCAGATTGTATGATATATTTTACTGACGGATACGCCCCTGATCCAAAGACAGAACCTAAATACCCGATGTTATGGGTGATTACGGAAAATGGAATTACGATTGACGAATTTGCTAGTAGAAAATTACCTGGCAGAATAATTAAAATGAAAAATGAGCAGTAACGCACAATTTAATTACATCACTGCTGGTGCAGAAACAACAGCGGACGAAGTAGATCTTTTTTTGAATCACATGCTTCAGCAATTGAGCAATGATGAAAGAGTCACGCCACTATGTATTTGGGGAACTCATGGTATTGGTAAAACTCAAATGGTAGAGGCTTTTGCAAACAAGAATAACTGCAAATTCAGCTATATCGCACCAGCGCAATTCGAAGAAATGGGAGACCTCATCGGTTTACCTACCAAGAAAGATGAAGAATACACTGCTTTTCTTCCGCCTCAATGGGTTCCGACAGAGGAAGGTCCAGGTATTTTACTGATTGATGATGTGAATAGAGCTGATGACCGCATTTTGAGGGGAATTATGCAGTTATTACAAAATCATGAGCTTGTGAGTTGGAGTTTACCCAAGAAATGGATGATGGTACTTACCGCAAATCCAGATGGTGGAGACTATTCGGTAACCCCAATGGACAACGCAATGTTAACCAGAATGTCACATGTGACTTTTGCCTTTGATGTTAAAGTATGGTCAAAATGGGCTGAAAATGCTGGTATTGATTCAAGAGGTATATCCTTCGTATTGACTTACCCAGAAATCATTAATAACAAAAGGACAACACCGAGATCTTTGGTTCAGTTTTTTGAATTGATCAAAAACATTAAAGACTTAAAAAAGGACGCTAAACTGCTGAAAATATTAGCTGAATCAAACCTAGATAAGGAGTCGGCTGTAGCATTCATGAACTTTGTCAATCTCGACATGGAGCAACTGATTAGCTCGGATGAAATTCTAAATGCTAAAGATTTTAAAACAGTTCAAAAGAACCTGAAGGAGCTTGTGGATCAAACACCTCCCCGGTTGGATATTCTAGCTGTAATCATTATTCGACTAACAAACTTCTTGTTGATTCAAAAAGACAAGCTTGATAAAGTTCAGTTTGAAAATTTGAAAAAGTTCATCTTGCTTCCTTTTATTCCAAACGATCTGCGCCTTTCTATGGCTCAGGATTTGGTAAATTCAAAGCGGCCTGACCTTATGGGCTTATATGCAGTGCCTGAAATTGGAAAGCTTATTCTAAACAAGATGTGATGAATGACTTAGAGGCAACAAGAATAGATGAAGTCAAATCACTTGAAAACGTTCAAGCACTTCAAGATATAATTGAAAAAGAGACACGACTAAAGGTAAGAAGAGCAGCATGTTCGACATATGCTGAGCGTATATCAGACGAAGAAGATCCTGTTTATGTCAATTTTTTGATCAAACAAATTCAAAGAGACAATGACTTCATTTTGGAACTTCTGCAAAGTGTTTGTAAGCCTTTAGGCACAAATTTAAAACCTATTCTTTCAGCTATTTTAAGAAAGCCTCAAGCAGTAAGTAGTCTTAGACATTCTGTTGATCCTCAGGTAGAACTCTTTCTTTTAGAGCACTTAGATAAGTTTGTGAAAGGTTGGGCCATTCATGATTTGAAAAGTGTTCTTGAAGAAATAGGAACTGAGCAATCCATTGTGGCAATTGAAACCTACATCAAAGGTTTAGATCGATATGGAAAATGGTATAAAGCTGATCTTGAGCAATTACTTGCTGCAGTTTATCAAAACTATGCCAAAGTGGTCGCAAAAAGGAATAAGCTCAATGATGTTCGATCGAATTTTATGCAACAATGGACACAAGGAAAACCTGTAGATCACCTGTTAGAGTTTGATCAAACCACTTTTACTCAAGCTCAAAAATTGTTTCTGAATTACAAACCAACAAGAGCATTCAAGAGTCGGCTTAATGAACAGCTGGATACACTCAAGTTAGCATATACCAAAGATCTTGAAGCAGCGGATTTGATCCTTGTGAACAAACAGGTTTCTGTTGAATATATGAATGCTCTAGCGAATATTTTGGCTTCTGGCAAACCCGTTATTACTGAGGACCAAATGAAGGCTCATCTTTTGGATTTAGAAGATCCTTGGTTAAGAAATGATGAGAACGAACATGCACAAGAAAACATTATTCAACTTTTGGTAAGCAATACCGAAGAGAACATTTTAATTGCCCTTCAGATGGTCGCTGGAAGCGGAGGAGCCTCTGAAGTAATTATGAGCATGCTAGCAGCCCTAATGATGGCGAGCCCTTCCAAAAAAGTTACTAGAGAATCCGAAAAGTTATTTAAAAAATTCGGCTCTAATTTTTCTTACAACAACCTCAAGGGGAGTAAAGTGTATTTGAGAAGAAGCGGAAATACTCAAAAAAAGATGACCGCTCTTTTCAAGCAAGATACTGGTGTATTAGAAATGCCCTTCAGAATCATGCACTCGGCCATTGTAAATGACAACCAGCAGATTGCAGACGCTCCTTATAATTCATTTCAGATTTTAAAAGGCGAAATTAAGGAGCCGATTCCAAGTTTTATTGATAAATGCCACCACATTGAAAATGTCAGTTTTAGTGCGTCAAAATTCACTATTACAGTGCATAAGGTGTTGGCTCCTTTAAGCAAAATAGATCAGATCAAGCGTCTTGACTTTTCTAAGTGCAAGGTTGAAATTCCCTCTCAAATAGGTGATTTTAGAAATCTAGAAGAACTCGATTTGAGTCAATGCAGTCTAGAAGATCCAGCAATTTTGGAAAGGCTAACCGCTCTAAGAGTATTGAAATTAAACGGCACTAAAATCAAGGATTGGTCATTCCTTTCAAGCATGTCAAATCTGAGACACTTAGAACTCGAGCGTAATAAAATGAACACCGTTCCAGAAGAGGTGTATGAGCTTGAAAATCTTAAGCACGTTTCTTTGAGGCATAATCAAATTAAGGCTGTTGAAGCAGACCGTTTCAAAAGTCCCATAGAACATGTTGATTTGGGCTATAATAAAATTGAAGCTGCGGATGACATTTGCAACATAAAAGGCCTTACACATCTTTATCTAAGCAAGAACAATATCAGTTCCCTATCCTCTATAAGCAATGCAAGCCTTCTGAAGCTTGACTTAAGTAATAATGAGCTATCGGAGCTCGATTTGATCCATTCAGATTTGGAGCATCTGTATGAGCTTGACCTTTCAAAAAACAAATTCACTGAGCTCCATGAAACCTGGTTTAAAGTACCAAGACTAAGAATTTTGAAAGCCGCTCATAACGAGATACAAGAAATTCCTAAAGCTGTTAAAGATGGTGTGCTTTATGAATTAGATTTACAGTCAAATAGAATATCCGAACTCAAGGGTTTTTTGGCCCATACAAGATTAAAGCTAAACGTAGCTTCAAACCAAATCAACAAGGTGGACCCTAACTTGACGTTTGAAACAGTGGGTTATTGGTGGAATCTCGGAGGTAATCCTATACCATATTTGCCATAAGAGCTTTAAAGTACCCCTTTTGATGTGCTGGTCTTCAAGGCAGCGACATTCTTCGGTTTCAATGAATCTAACTTCGCTTTGTATTCGTTTTTGAAGATCTCAAACTGATCTTTGTCTTCAACAGGAATAGGTTTTGAAGCGGGGAACTTTTGTTTAAAAGGATCCACTTGCTTGCCGTTTTTCCAAAACCTATAACACACATGCGGACCCGTAGCCAACCCAGTACTACCAACGTAACCTATTACATCACCTTGTCGTACCATTTTTCCTGGCTTCATGCCTTTAGCAATTTTACTCATGTGGAGATATTGAGTCGTGTAAGTTGAGTTGTGCTTTACTTTGACATAGTTCCCATTGTATTTTTTATATCTAGCTTCAATTATTTCACCATCGCCAGTTGCCATAATTGGTGTGCCATGAGGGGCAGCATAATCTGTACCTAAATGTGACTTGTATCTCTTTTGCACTGGGTGGAATCTTCTTAAGCTGTATCTAGAACTGATGCGGCTAAACTTCACCGGAGCTTTCAAAAATGCCTTACGCATACTTTGGCCATTCTCATCATAATAATCATAGCTAGCAATTTCGCCAAACCTAAAGGCATAGAAAGGTTCGTTGTTATGAACAAAGTTGGCAGCAGTGATCTCTCCAAGCCCAACAACTGTTCCATCAACAGACTTCTCCTCATATACTACTTGAAATTCATCACCAGATTGGATTCGATAAAAGTCGATCGTCCAAGCATATAAATCTGCCAAGTTCATTGCCAACTCCACTGGTAATTCTTGATCCACTAAGGTTTGATATAAGGAAGACTCAATGATTCCAGATGCCATTTTCGTAGAAGTGGTAATTTCCCGTTGACAGGCTTCAACTTTGATGCTGTCCTCCAAGTCGAAAATGACATACTCAACCGGGTTTTTTTCATAAATAAAATACTTTGCTTGCTGCGCTGTATCCTCTTTATCTGTGAGTACGCAATATTTTTTCCCAGCACATATTTTCCTAACATCAAATACATCTTTCGATTCCTTGACAAGCTGATCAATTTTAGTATATGGAATTTTATGCTTTAAAAGTATGTCTGCTAAAAACTGGTTGGGTTCTATTTCTCCCTGAGAAACATTAAACGAATCAATCATCAAACCATACTCCCAGTTAGGAGTATCAACAACAATTGGAACAACCGAAACGGCTTTTTCAATGTCCTTGTTCGATGAGGACCAAAATTTTGTGAGAAAGAATGTGGCAACGATTAGTAGTGGAAAAATGATAACCTTATTTTTCATGAATTTGACTCTCTTTTCTAATAGAACATGCGATTTTTATAAAATTAGCACCTATTCACCAGAATTCAAAGTCTCTTCAACCCATTTCTTTCCCCAATTATCAAGCTCTTCTTCACTCCATAGCTCTGGATAGAAAATCCTTTTCTGAAATCTCGGTGGCAGGTATTTTTGCCAATTGGTCCCACCCGTTGCAGCAATATCCTTGGGATTCTGCTGTAAATATCGCACTGCTGATTTATAATGAACCAAAGGCCAGTTCACGTTGACGTTCAGATCCAGTTGTTTAAACTGTTGAATAACTTCTTCATTTTTCTGATCTTCTAAAGAAAGGTCTTTGAATTTAGCCCACAAGTTTTTAGATCTGTATTCCTTAGCTAAGTCTATTAATTCAACGCTATAACGCTTTTCAAATTGTTTTAAAGTCAATGTTTTTTTTCCAGAAGACAACTCAGTCGCTCCTTGTTTCCAATAAATTGACTCGTACATTTCATCAATAGTAGCTCCTCTATTAATGTGGGGGCGCTTTTCTTTATCTACCAAATTGAAAAATTCTGTTGAGCAAATTTCGATTTTTCGATATTGCACAGACTGGAAACCGCTTGCAGGAAGCAAAGCCATTCTAAATTTCAAGAATTGGTCTGGATCCATTCCTTGAATCATGATTTCAAATGACTTTGTCAGACTCTCAAAATAGCTATTGATTCTTTTGAGCCGTGCAATCAAATATTGAACATCTAGTTGATCATTCCATCCCGAAAAATTTCCATTATCTTGAACAATAGCCCCATTTTTCCCGATCTGATCATATTCATGAAGACACAGGTTAAAATACAATTCGGTGATCTGATGATACATCAAAAATATCTTCTCATCGGGGAAGTCCGTCAAAGTATTCTGTAAAGATAGTAGTGTTTCAAGGTGAACATAATCCCAATAGGTCAAGTAATTTGAATATAGCAAACCATCCAAATATGACCTGAGGTCTTGCCCCATTACCTCATACTTTTCCTTAAGCAAAGCGACTTTCTCTTCAATGGTAATCTCCGACATTCTTCTTCTTTTCCACAAAGGTAATGGAATCAATATAGAATAAACCTGAGATTCATCATATTCCTAAGATAATAGGCTGCTCCTCCAGAAAGATGCTAATTTTGAAATAATGTTTGAAGCAAAAGACGTAGCTGAATATTATAATACTACCCAAAACCACTACCAAAGGTGGTGGGGGCTTAATAAAAGCCACTCTTTGCATTATGGGATTTGGGATGATTCTACCAGGTCTTTTTCAGATGCGATTTACAATACTAATAGAGTCCTTTTAGATCTGTCAAAAATCAAGAAAGGAGATCATGTTTTAGATGCAGGTTGTGGGGTTGGAGGAGCGGCTGTCTTTATATCCGAACAAACTGGCGCGCAAGTTACCGGGATTACGTTAAGTGAAAAACAATTGGACTTTGCCAGGTCACTATCAAAAGAAAAGGGGCTTAGCGACAAAGTTAATTTTGAAATCAGGGATTATACGGACACACATTATAATTCAGAATCGTTTGACGTCATTTGGGCCTGTGAAAGTGTCTGTAATTCTGCCGACAAAGAAGCGTTTATTAAAGAAGCATTTAGGGTTCTTAAACCTGGAGGGCGCTTGATTCTTTGTGATTTCTTTCTCACAAATAAAGATCAATCAGATCCTAAAGAACTCATCCGCAAATGGGGAGACAGTTGGGCAATGTCAAATTTATACTCTGGTGTTCAGTTTGTTGATTCACTAAAAATGGCCGGGTTTATCGAAGTTGAGATGTTTGACTACACAGATAAAATAGAACGCAGTGCAAGAAAAATGTATTTTGCTTCGATTCTAGGCGCTATTCCATCTGAAATCTACAATGTTTTCAACCCGAAAGTGACTAGGTTTGCTAGAAATCACTATAAATGCGGGTATTATCAGTATCTGTCCTTAAAAAAGAACTTGTGGAAGTATATGGTAATTTTAGCTAATAAGCCTTAAGTCCTAATTTCTTTGAGGGTCAACATTCGTCCTTTTTCCTCTGACCATGCTTTTAATCGGAAACAAGCCATTATATCCTTAATCTTTAAGGTAGTAACCTTTGCCTCTTGAAACTCAGGAAAAGCCTTGTAGACCTCTTTTAAGCGATAAGATGGAATCCTTGCATTTGTGTGATGAATGTGATGATAACCAATATTGCCCGTAAACCACTCCATAATCGGATGCATTTTCATGTAACTGGATGAGTCTAGTGCTGCTCCTATGTATGTCCAATTTTCTTTGTTACTGAATTTAACACCTGGAAAATTGTGTTGTGCATAAAACAAATATGAGCCTATTGCACTAGAAATTATGGCTGGGATGAAAAACCCCAAAGTAAAACTCAGCATGCCCAATTGTTGCCATATAAGAGCTCCTATGGAGAAATGGAAAACTAGGGCAATTATAGAATCAAAATGCTTTCTTGGATTTCGAATAACCGATAATAAACACATTCCCCAAATGAACGCAAAGACATAGCCAAAGGCTACGGTAAATGGATGTCTTATGAAGAGATAAATGTTCTGTTCCAGTTTTGAAGAAGCCCTAAACTTTTTATCAGTAACAATAGGAAATGAACCAATACTAGAACTGTATAATTTGGAATTGTGTTTGTGATGATAATCATGAGACCTTTTCCAAATACTGCTTGGGTTTAACGTATACCATCCATAAATAGTAAAAATTAGCCTTGCTAATTTTGATTTGTACAAGATAGCATTGTGTAAAAAATCGTGATAAAGACTGAATAACCTCACCAATAAAAGGGGCGTTGCAATGCTTGCTACAACTCTGATGTACAATGAAATGGGGCTCAGAGTAATGGTTAAGGAAATCAAAAATAGCAGGAAAGTCGATATTGTATAGACCCAACTTTTACTTTGAATCTCCTTTGCGTACTGTCTAGTCGCTAATATCAAATCCTTCCCCTCACGCATTTGCTATTGAGTCTGGTTTTTTATGTTTCCATCTTTTGTGTGTCCATAACCAAGTCGGTGGATTATTTTGAATATCTTCTTCAAGCTTTTTGGTAAAAAGATCCAAAATCTCTTCTTCTGTTTTCAATTGAGGGTTTTCTACTAACTCTGTGAGTGTTATTTCATAATGTCCTCTTTTGGTGCGCATAACAGAAGCGTAAACTACAGGGTAGTCCATTTTTTTGGCAATTTTTGCTGTTCCCCTAAAAACGGCAGTATCTTGGTTTAAGAAGGTTGTCCAATATCCTTTATCTCTTGGTGCAGTTTGGTCCGCTATAAAAGCTGTGGCTGTTAGTTTATTTCTGTTTTTTAATATGTCACGGTACGTATCTTTCATGGCAATAAGGCCATTGCCCAATCTCATTCTCATTTTACGAATTAATCGCTCGAAATACTCGTTATTGAGTGGATGATAAATGACATTTAATTTATGAAACTTTTCGATTGCAAAACGAGCACCTCCCAATTCCCAGTTTCCTAGATGGCCCATTGCAATAATTATACTTTGGTTTGCATTGTAGTATTTCTCGAATAAAGATGTATCCTCCATTCTAAGCCGTTTTCTTAAGGAGCTTTCAGAAACGGAGAGTGTTTTGAGCGTCTCAAGAATAAGATCAAGGAAATATTTATAAAACTCTTTTCTAATATGATATAATTCGCTTTCTTTTTTTCCCGGGAAGGCGTTTCTCAAATTATTCATCACTACCTCTTTCCTATAACCTATAATATAAAAGAGGATCACATAAAAAATTCTTGAATGGAAGTACAATAACCAAAATGGCATTATTGCAAAACCATAAATTATGGGTAAGCTGATATAATAGGCAATCG
>JALEGO010000085.1 GCA_022763165.1 Flavobacteriales bacterium | reverse complement strand
TTCATTGTTCGCGGAGTTGATTAGAAGTTAATCCAAATGGTTAAGCAAAAAACTTGAAAATTTATCTGCAAAGATAATTAACTTTTAATTTCTGTTTTGATATTGTGAATAACTATTGAAAACAGAAATAACTTACAAGCCTTTAAATCAGTACTGTTTGAAGATAATCCTGCTTTATGGGTTTAAAATCGGTTGATGAAACCCACCCAAATTTTAAAGACTTACATTCTTTGGCTTTGTTAAACCTTTTAGTTCATTAATTTTGTGCATTAATTCATTATTAATGATCGAATTGACAGATTCAGATTTTAAATCAAAATTGAAGAATATTTTAGAGGATAAGGCTTGTGCAGTTTCATCTGATCGAATAGAAGACATATACGAAAAGATTATATCTGGAAGAAAGTTTGTGAAAGTCGAACAACCTGCGACTTTAAAAGATGGAATAGTACAACTCAGTTCAAGTGAGCAAAAAGAGTACTCAAGTTTTTTTGACCAAGAAAAGAAAAGGCTTTCGCTTAGTAAGTTCGTCCCAGCTTCTGGAGCCGCTACTAGAATGTTTAAGTACTTATTCGAATTTAAGCAGGGAAATGACACATTGAACTTGCAGGATTCTTTTTGGACCAATATCAAACATTTGCCTTTTTATTCCCTGATAAAAAAGGAATGGGGTAACGATGAATCTTTCAACGACTTGATTGAGAAAAGAGATATTTCCAAGCTTGTTGATACCATCCTCAGTGAAGAGGGCTTGGGTACAATGCCCAAAGCGCTCATCCCATTCCATGTATATGAAAAGGAGGTTCGAACTGCATTTATAGAACAGATTTTTGAAACGCTTCATTTAAGCGAGGAACCATTGAGGCTTCATCTGACAATATCAGAGGAAACCAAGAAACTATTTGAAAACCAAAAAGCTGAATTTGAATCTGAGCAGTTTAGCAATATTAGTTTAGAATTCTCTTATCAAAGCAAAAGTTCTCAGTCTATTGCAGTTGATGAAGAACAGCAGCTTGTTTTCAATAATGATGGAAGTCTGCTGTTAAGACCTTCTGGTCATGGCGCGCTGTTAGAAAACTTATCGAAAATAGACAGTGATGTAGTTTTTGTTAAAAATATCGACAATATTGGCAGAGCGGAAACACATCAGGCTTCGGTTTTTTATAAAAAAGTTCTTGGAGGATTAGGAATTGAAATTCAAACAAAAGTGTTTGATCATTTAAATATGCTTGAGAATGATCCTTCTAACACTCAAATTAGTGAAGCGATAGATTTCCTTAAAACAACGCTCTACTATAAATTTGGTAGTGATTTCTACGATTCAGAAAGGTCAAGTCAAGTTAATTTTCTAATAAATTGTCTTAACCGTCCCCTACGGATATGCGGAATGGTTAAAAATACAGGAGCTCCGGGAGGAGGGCCATTCTGGGTGAAAACACCTGAGGGCAATGGTCTTCAAATTATCGAGCTCGTTCAAATTGAAAATGATGAAATATTGAGTGCTGCAACACACTTTAATCCTGTGGATTTAGTTTGTTTCACCAAATCAAAAGATGGTGGTTTGTTCAACTTGAAAGATTTCAGAGATGAAAATCAATACATAGTTGTCGAGAAGAATCACCGAGGAAGGAAAATTTGGTCCTACGAAACACCAGGATTATGGAATGGAGGGATGGCTTATTGGAATACTGTATTTGTAGAAGTGCCAAACACAACCTTTAAGCCAGTTAAAACTTTTTTCGATTTGTTAAATAAAGATCATCTTAGCTTGGATTAGGAGGTAAGACCATAATTTGAAACTAGAGGTTGATCAAATATGAAAGTATTAGTCCTTTTTGAAGAACTCTCAGGATATTTCTTAGCCTGCCTAAATGCATTTGTTAAGGATGGTAACGAGGTGACCATCGTTCACAAAAAAGTGAATGAGGAGGCACCATTTATCATTCCTGATCATTTTGATCGATATGAAAGAGAGGGTATAGATGATTTAGAAAAATGGTATGCCACTAAAACTTTTGATGGAATATTGTGTGGAGGATGGACATATAAACCATACTTAAAAGTTTGCCGATCATCAAAGGGTAAGATTCCTGTTGTTTTAGCTTTTGACAACCTCTGGAAAGCTAATCTTAAGCAGACTATATTGACAAAATTGTCTAAAAGATATTTTCGAAACAGATTTGATTTTTGCTTCGTCCCAGGAAGTCGTCAAAAAGAATTTGCACTAAAAATTGGATTCAATCAATCAGAAATCGTTACGGGGTTTTATTGTTGTGATTTTGATTGCTTTGATCAGGCATACGAAAAGAGAAAGTCAGTCGATCGGAGCAAAAAAATATTGCTTTACATGGGAAGATACGTTGACCTTAAGGGTTTAAATGAACTTTGGTCGGCATTTGTAAATGTTTTAACTGAAGATCCTGATATTGACTGGGAATTGTGGTGTGTTGGAACTGGCCCTCTGGAAAAAGTAGAGCATCAAAATATTAAGCATCTTGGATTTAAACAACCCAAGGAATTAGAGGAAATACTGGTAGAAGCAAGTGCTGTCGTTATGCCCAGCAAGAAGGATAACTGGGGTATGGTGTTGCATGAAGTAACAACGGCTGGTTTACCTGTCTTGGTAAGCGATAGGGTAGTAGCGATAGAAGCGTTCGTGCAAGACGGTGAAAATGGCTGGATTTTTGATCCTCTTGATGAGTCTTCTATTGAGAATGCTTTGAAACGTCTTTTTGAACTCAATGGTAATGATTTGCTCAGACTTGGAGAAGCGAGTAGAGAACTTTCAAAGAATATAACGCTAGAGAGTTGGGTGAGTAAATTAACTAATTTCTTTACGAATAATGTGCGGAATTAATGGGGTGTTTGGTCAATTAGGTGATGTAGCCATTGACGATGTCATTGGCTCTATGAACCGCACCATCAAACATAGAGGGCCAGACGGGGAAGGGATATTTTCAGAGAACCATATTGGTCTTGGGCACGTGAGATTATCCATAATTGAAGTGACCGAACTGGGTCATCAACCCATGTTCTCAAATAATAAAGAAGTTGTTGTTGTATACAATGGAGAGCTCTACAACTATAAAGAGCTGAGAGTAGGGTTACAAAATTCCTACGATTTTAAAACAGGTTCTGATACGGAAGTGGTGTTAGCCTCATATCTGAAACATGGGATCCACTGTTTAGAGCAATTCAATGGTATGTTCGCTCTTGCCATTTACGATTTCAGATCAAAAAAACTGCTTCTCGCAAGAGATAGACTCGGTATTAAGCCGCTTTATTACGTACACAATAATGACCTGGTGTGTTTTTCATCTGAAATAAAAGCCATCTTGAAATCTGGATGTTCCAATAAAAAGATAAACCGTAAGGCATTAAAAGAATATTTAAACTATCAAACCGTATATTGTCCAAACACAATGGTTGAGGACATCAAAATGCTTAAACCAGGACACTTCATTGAAATAGATTCTAATTTAGGATTTCAGTATCAAACTTACTGGAGTTTTCCCTCACATCGGGAGGACGAAGGAAATCCAGACTTGAAAACTGCTCAAAATGATATTCAAGAAAGATTAACCAAGTCCATAGAAAGAAGATTAATTGCAGATGTTCCGGTGAGCGCCTTTTTATCTGGAGGAATAGACTCAAGTGCAATCGTTTCTCTTGCTGCAAAAAACTTAGGTGTTAAGTTAGATACCTATACTGTGACATTTGATGATCAAGAGTTTAGTGAGGCTAGGTTTGCACAAAAAATTGCTGATCAATACGACACAAACCATCATGAAATAAAACTGGATCCGAATGATTTATTAAATGACTTACCAAATGCACTGGATCATATGGATCATCCATCTACTGATGGCCCAAATACATTCGTCATTTCAAAAAATATTAAGAAAGATGGTATTAAAGTAGCCTTGTCGGGTCTGGGCGGTGATGAGCTATTTGCGGGATATGATTTGTTTACAAGAACAATTGCAATGCAAAGTAAGCTTGAGAATCTCAAGTGGATGCCAACAAGCACTTTGGGGAAAATCCTAAATAGCTTCGGCAAAGATTCAATCACAATTAAAAAGCTATCTGAACTTCTTCAGCATGGCCGATTTGATTTAGAGTCTTGTTATGGTATCAATAGGAAAGCATTTTTAGATAAAGATGTAAGTGAGATACTCAATATTTCAGACTTTCAAGAAGACTTTGGGGGTTTTAACAGTTCTCCTTTCGGGAAAATTTCAAGTATTAGCCAATTTGATATAGAAACGTATATGCAAAATGTGCTTTTACGAGATACCGATCAGATGAGCATGGCCAATGCACTCGAAGTTAGAGTCCCGTTTTTAGATCATGACTTGGTGGAATATGTGTTAAGGCTAGGAGACAAGATAAAGTACCCATTTACACCCAAAAAACTTCTTGTAGATTCCTTGGCAGATATGCTCCCGGATTATATTGTGAATCGCCCAAAAATGGGTTTTACGCTACCTTGGAAAAACTGGATGAAAAATGAGCTTTTTGCCTTTTGTGATGGTAAAGTGAAAAGTCTGGCACAGCGGGAATGGGTAAATGATACCGCTCTATTGAGGCTATGGGATGATTTTGTTAATGAAAAAGGACCTTATTCATGGTCAAGAATATGGGGGCTGATAACACTGGAGCATTGGCTAGAAAAAAATGGGCTTGAATGAGAATGATGAAAATGCGTTTGTATCTAGATCGAATTGACTTTATCATTATCTTGAAGTGTTCAAGAAGTATGCTGAATCTTTAATTGGATGTTGTGAGTAAGGTAGATCTTTCTATATATGATAATAGCTGGTATAAACCTGGTCCGAAACTTAAAAGAGTGAGTTGGTACATTGTGAATACCCTCGTTTTTGATACTTACTTTTCGCTTGGGTCAGGTTTCAAACGTGCAGTGCTAAGATTCTTTGGTGCAAAGATTGGTAAGGGAGTAATCATTAAGCCTAAAGTAAATATCAAGTATCCATGGAACTTAGAGGTTGATAACCATTCATGGATTGGAGAGGGCGTATGGATAGATTGTTTGGATAAGGTTATTATTGGTAAAAACGCTTGTATTTCACAAGGCGCTCTTTTGCTTTCAGGTAATCATGACTACAAAAAGGTGAGTTTCGATCTAATCATTGACAAGATTGTGATTGAAGATGGCGTTTGGATAGGAGCAAAGTCCATAGTAACTCTAGGCGTGACTTGTAAGTCCCATGCCGTGCTTGCTACAGCCTCTGTGGCCTCGAAAGATTTGGAATCTTACGGTGTTTATTCAGGCAATCCAGCCATCAAGGTTCGTGAAAGGAGCATAGAAAAATGAAGATAAGTATCATTACTGCCACTTACAATAGTGATAAAACCATCACAGATACTATTCAATCCATAGCTGAACAAAGCTTCGATGATATTGAGTATTTGGTTATTGATGGTGAATCCAAAGATGATACAATTGATATCATAAAAGCGTTTTCAGAGAAAGGGGTGGTGAGTAAATATATCTCAGAGAAAGATGAAGGAATATACAATGCTTTGAATAAGGGCATTAAAATGAGCACTGGCGAAATTATTGGTTTTTTGCACTCAGATGATATCTACCCCAACGCTGACGTTCTAAGGCTCGTATCTAAAGCTTTTGAGGATAAAACTGTGGAAGCGGTTTATGGAGATTTAAAATATATGACATACGATCTTAAATTCGTCCATAGATATTGGAAATCTGGTCGCTACAAAAAGGGCTCCTTTTTATATGGTTGGATGCCTCCTCATCCCACTTTTTTTGTCAGAAAGTCCGTTTACGATAAGTTCGGACTTTTTAATGAGTCATTCAAGATCTCCGCAGATTACGAATTGATGTTGCGAATGATACATAAGAATGAGATTGCGCTTCATTATATACCTAAGGTTTTGGTGCACATGCGCAACGGAGGAGTAAGTAATGAGAATTTTAGCAATCGAGTATTAGCGAACAAAGAAGATAGGAAAGCTTGGGAGATTAATGGCTTGAAACCAAATTTATTGACGCTTTACTTGAAACCAATTCGCAAAATAAAACAGCTATTACTCAAACGCTGAGCCTCAGAATCACTTGAGAATAAATAATACACTACCAAGAAAATTATGTTGGGAATTGAATTAGAATTTGGCCTTAGCCTTTCTTCTTCTTCTTTTATATTGACCTAAGTAACGTTTGCTCTTAGTTCTGAACTTTTTGTTTTTATATTTTCCTTTCAGTACTCGACTATAAGTTATCAGAGCTGTTACATATGCGTCATCGCTGTCAGAGCCGCCTCTAGGTGATGGAAATTTGTAATTGTTCTCATGCGGAATATTACTCGATATGTCTGGGTCTGTCGTTTTAGGACGGGAATACAACGCAAGTTGCAGCTCATCCATACCAGTAGTGTCTCTGTAATTTGTGCTGATATCATCAATATAATCAGTAAGCGTAAATCTGTAACCAAACTCAAAACCGATTCTATTGGCTCTACCTAAAGTGTAGTAAAATCCTAAATGAAATGGGGCTACAAACTGCCACCGACTATAATTCACCGCTTCCAACTTCAAAGGTTGTAATGCGTGCCAATCACCTTGGTACTTGGCTTTGGGATTATTCCAAAAAACACCCGCTCCCAACCCGAGATAAGCCTTAAAGTCAGTATTGTATTGACCTGTTTTGCCAACATCATGAAGTTCGAAGAAAACATACTCCATTTTTGCGGTAAACTCCCAAATGTCATTTCTGAAACTTAAATTTCTACCTACCCGCGCTGGATTAGTAGAAAGACTATCAGCACCCTGCAATCGTGCTGAAAAAATATCAAAGCGAATAGAAAGAAAATCCCAATTGTATCTAGCAAAACCGCCTAGATTCCATCTGGATTGACCCATTTTAAGATCCAGGAGCCAAGGTTGAGAGGCTTTATCTTTACCTCCAATTTCTCCAAGATAATTGGCCACACCAAAAGTTCCTCCGAACTCCCAATTGTACTGAGCTTGGGTGTTGAACCATAAAACAAAACTAAAAAGGAGAAAACAAATCGCTCTCATGTCTTTTCTGACAGTTTCCAATCAACTAACAATATTAATCTTAATTATCATTAAAAAAAAATAATATTGCATTAATGTCATAAGCATCTGACTGTTGAAAAAAACATTGAAGTGAATAATTATGTCAAATAATAACTACTTTATTGACAATAGAATATGTCAATTATTAAATATTAAATATCCTATATTTCAGGCGGGTATGATATGGTGTTCACCATGGAATTTAGCATCTGAAGTTAGTAATGGTGGAGGTTTGGGTATCATAGGCGCAGGATCTATGTATCCGAACATTTTGGAGGAGCATATCGAAAAAGCACAAAAAGCGACTGAAAAGAATTTTGCAGTAAATGTTCCCTTACTTTATCCGGATATTGAACAGCTGATGGAAATTATTGTTGCGAAGAAAGTTAAAACCGTCATCACTTCCGCTGGAAACCCTAAAACATGGACAGAAATTCTAAAGAAAAATGGTATAAAGGTTGGACATGTAGTTTCATCAAAGAAATTTGCCTTAAAAGCGCAAGCGGCAGGAGTGGACTTTATAGTGGCCGAAGGCTTTGAAGCTGGAGGACATAATGGAAGAGATGAAACAACGACACTTTGTTTAATTCCCGATGTATGTTCAAGTGTTGAAATTCCCGTTGTTGCAGCAGGTGGCATCGCCTCAGGGGCAGCAATGTTGGCAACAATGGCCTTAGGCGCAGATGGAGTACAAATAGGAAGTCGCTTTGTTGCTTCCAAAGAATCTTCTGCTCATGTGAATTTTAAGAATGCGGTAATTCAGGCTGAAGAAGGCGAAACCAAGTTAACATTAAAGCAATTAACTCCAGTGCGCCTTATCAAGAATGATTTTTACAATCAAATCATCGAAGCTGAAGAAAGATGCGCGTCTCAAGAAGAACTAAGACAATTACTCGGCCGTGCAAGAGCTAAAAAAGGGATGTTCATTGGCGATATGAAAGAAGGTGAGCTGGAGATAGGTCAGATTTCCTCTATGATCTCTGAGATCAAACCAGCCAAGGATATTCTTGATGAAATTATCAATGATTTTTTCAATAACTTGAAGAGAATTGGTCTTAAGGATTAGTGCTTTTTTAAAAGGAAATAAATTACCTTTAAAACATAATATTATTTAAGTGATAGATTTTCATAGATACACTTTAGACAATGGTTTGAAAGTAATCCTACATCAAGATCATTCAACGCCTATTGTAGCTGTCAATGTTCTTTATGATGTGGGGGCTAGAGATGAAGACCCAAGTAAAACTGGTTTTGCACACTTGTTTGAGCATTTAATGTTTGGAGGCTCGGTTAATATCCCGAATTACGACAAGGTTTTGCAAAACGTTGGTGGTGAAAACAATGCTTTTACGAGCAATGACATTACCAATTATTACCTTACATTACCCAAAAATAATGTGGAGGTAGGATTGTGGCTGGAATCGGACAGAATGATGAGTTTAGATTTTTCTCAAAAGTCTCTGGATGTTCAACGAAGTGTTGTAATTGAGGAGTTCAAACAGCGTTATTTAAACCAACCATATGGAGACGTTTGGCTTTTATTAAGGCCCCTCGCATTTAAAAATCACCCCTACAGATGGCCTACAATTGGAAAAGAGATTTCCCATATCGAAGAGGCTAAGCTAGATGATGTGAAATCTTTTTTTTATAAATATTATAGACCCAACAACGCCATTCTCGTGATCAGTGGATCTTTTGAAATCGAAGAGATGAAAAAACTTGTCGAGAAATGGTTTGCAGGGATTCCATCAGGCGATGAAAATAGACGAAGTCTTCCACAAGAAGAAAGACAGACTGAGAAGCGCGTGCTGGAAGTAGAGCGAGATGTGCCGAATGATGCTTTATATAAAGTTTATCACATGGATAAAAGAGGGACTTCAAAGTATTATGCCACAGATTTGGTCTCAGACGTGCTATCCAGAGGACAATCCTCAAGGCTCACTCAAAAACTCATCAAAGAAAATCCTCTATTCTCTCAGCTAGACGCTTTTATTACCGGAGATCGAGACCCTGGATTGTTTGTGGTATCTGGAAGACCCAATGAAGGAATTAGTTTGAAAGAAGCTGAAGAAAGCATCCAAAATGAAATTGATTTATTACTAAAAAATGGACCTTCAGACTATGAACTAACGAAGAACAAAAATAAAATTGAATCGACCCTAGTCTTTTCCGAACTTGGAGTGCTACAGAAGAGCATGAATTTAGCGTATCATGAGCTTTGTGGCGATGCAAACAATGTAAATCGTGAGTTAGAATTTTACCAAAAAGTATCTATTGAGGATACTTATGCTGCAGCCAAGGAAGTCTTGACAGAAGAAAACTCATCAGTCCTATACTACAATAAAAAATCTTGATGATAGAATTAGAAGTAAACAGAGCACAAGGCCCAATTATCAAAGAGCTTGGGGATATCAACCTTCCTAAAGTTGAATACGTGACTTTAGATAACGGGATTCCGGTGCACATTGTAAACGGAGGTACTCAAGAGTTGTTGAGAGTAGAGGCCTTCTTTAATAAAGGGATCTGGGATCAAGATTCAAACTTGATAGCCGCTCTTGCAAATAATATGCTGCTTGAAGGAACACAGGCGCTTTCCGCCCAAGAACTAAGTGAAAATCTTGACTTTTTAGGAACGCATATCGCCTCAAATTTAGATTATCATTCATGGGAAGTGTCTATATACTTACTAAAGAAACATTTAGAAAAATCTTTAGAACTTTTAAGGCAAGTACTTTACGATTCTACTTTTCCCGAGTCAAACTTTGAAATCCAGACGAATCGAGGGAAACAGCAGTTCTTGGTCAATAAAGAAAAAGTCAGTTACAGAGCTCGTAGGTCGTTTTTGTCTAACTTATTCAAGTCTTCTCCATATGGAACAGTAACTAAAATTGAGGACTTTGGCAATGTTAAAAGTACAAATGCGCAATTATTCTATCAAAATGTATTTCAGCCCATAAATTTGTCCTTTATAGTGTCATGTAAAGTGGATGATCAAGTGATCCAACAACTTAACAAGTTATTTGGTCAGGATGAATTTGAAATAGTCACCCAGAAAACTGATGTCCCAACTTTTCAAAGTAGCTCAGGTGAAATTAAAAACCTCACAGGAAAGCAGATGCAAGCAGCAGTTCGAATTGGATCGCCTTGCAATAATCATACAGATCCAGACTTTTTTAAGCAAAAGATTCTCACGGTAATTCTTGGGGGGTATTTCGGTTCTAGATTAATGAATAATATTCGAGAGGACAAGGGGTATACTTACGGAATTGGTGCCAACATGGTCAATTACAATTATGGAGGCTATTTTTTCATTGCCACAGAAGTTGGGATAGAATTCGTTGATGATACCTTAAAGCAAATTGAAATTGAATTAAAAAAGCTGCAAAATGAGCTCGTTCCCAGTGAAGAACTAGACCGAGTCAAAAATTATATTCTCGGTTCTATCATGAAAGGTTTGGATGGGCCTTTGAGCGTTAGCGATCGATTTCATGGCTTATTAGAAAGAGGCTTAAATTTTGAATACTATCAAAACTATATTAACGATATAAATGCCGTTTCTAGTGAAGATTTACTGAGAATAGCACAACAAAAATGGGATTTTGACAGTTTATTGACTGTGATTGAAGGCTAAAAAAAGCAGCTTTTTCTAGCATTCAACGTCTATATAGATAGTGAAAGCCTTTTTGAAACATAAATTTTTCATTTCAATATTGATCGCAGCAACCCAAGCTTTCGGTCAATATGATCCAGTCGAATTGCATTGCATTAAGGCGACACAACCAACAGGTGCCTCCTTAGAATGGCAAATCCCACCTGATCCCTTAGGGCACTTTGATAGTTACAAAGTTTATCGATCTTCAGACAATGTTAACTACAGCCTTGTAGGAACGGTCAACAACTATCTTCAAAATAATTTTGCCGATGCAGCCGCAAGCACGCAAAACCAATCTTATTACTACTATATAATTGTAGAGTATTTTGACGGCACTACTATTTTGCCATCTGTGCCCAGCGATACGTTGCAAAGCATTTTTCTTGAAGTCAACAACTCAAATCCACAGGATGGTTTTGCACACCTGCTTTGGAATAAGATTCATGATCCCAAGTTGGGTACCCATCCGAATAACTATGATGTTGAGCGTAAATATTATTTCACTGGAGTATGGTCTATAATTGCTACTCCAATGTATGGAAGCGAATTCTACGATGATGTAGATAAGGTATGTATAGATAGTAATTATTACTCAGTAAATGTAACCGATGCTTATGGTTGTGTCAGTCATTCCAATCAAGTGGTCAAACAGATTATAGACAAAACTCCACCAGAAATCCCTGTGATTGATTCCGCAAGTGTCGATCCATTAACAGGGGAAATCACAATAAGCTGGACAGTCTCGAAACCAGGTGATATTGGCGGTTACCTGGTGATCAGAGATGGCATTGTAATCGATACTGTTTTTGGGAATGTAGATACTTTTTACGTTGATCAAAATGCAAATGCAGAAAACGAGTCTCAATCTTATGGAATTTCTTCTTTTGATACCTGCTGGAATGTAAATCCTACAGGACCGAATGTTGGCCCAACTGATATCATTCATGAATCCATGTGGGAAACCATTATTCCTCAAACTTGTGAGAATGCACTCGATATCAATTGGAATGCTTACAAGGAGTGGCCACTAGGTGTTTCTGAATATGATATTTATGTACAAAGTGGAGCTACATTCAATAAAGTTTCCAGCACAGGAGGAACAACATTCAAATTTGAAAATGCGAATCCAGGTCAACTCTATTGCTTTTATGTCAGGGCAAAAGAAAATGGAGGAGTTCGAACCGCCTCTTCAAATCTAAAATGTGATAGCGTTGAGACCTTTAAAAAGCCAAATTTCAACTATTTGAAAAGTGTTTCAGTTAATACATCTAATGAAGTTGAAATCAAATGGACTTTTGATACAAACTCAGAAACGGATTCTATCATTATCTTAAGAAGTGAGGACGGAAGTGTTTTTGATGAAATAACAGCGCTCAAAGCATCTTCAGGAAATCTGACATATATCGATAGAAGTGCTCGCCCCGATTTGGCTCCACAATATTATAAAGTTGTCACAACTGATCAATGCAAAAGACCGTTGCTTACCTCAAACTTAGGGAGGACCGTTTACATCAGTGGTAAAGCCAATCAATCAGCAATCATGAATCAAATGGAGTGGACAGAATATTTAGATTGGGATACTTTGGGGAATGGTGTAGAATCCTACGACCTTTGGAGGTCAATTGATGATGGTACTTTTCATCTCGTGGAAAATGTTGACAACAATCAGAAATATTATCAAGACGATGTTGAGCAATATATGGATACGGAAGGCGAGTTTTGTTACTATGTAATCGCTTATGAGTCTGCCGGAAATCAATTTGGAACGAAGGAAACCAGCACCTCGAATGTTTTTTGCCTAGCCCAAAAACACAATGTCTATCTCCCCAAAGCGTTTACACCAAATGATGATGTTTTCAATCAAGAATTTAAGCCAATATCAAGCTTCCTTGAAGAAGAAGGGTACTCTTTTGAAATATTTAATCGTTGGGGCGATAAAGTCTTTGAAACCTCCGATCCGCAATCTGGATGGGACGGGAATAAAGCGCCTTTGGGCGTATATCTGTACAGTCTGAAATACAAAAATGATGAGGGTGAAGAGATGAAACAAAAAGGTTCTTTCACCTTATTAAGGTAGTATTACTTTGGACCTATTCCTGTGTTTCGCTGTAGTCCCGCCCTCGAAAGCCTTCATTTTGTAGCATTTCAAGGATCTCATCAATGAGCTATTGAAAAGCTCAAAATGATTAGTCTTTCTCAATCGGGAGCTGTCGCTTCACCCAGGGGTATTTATTCACTCTTCCTATTCAATCTATAATACAAGCCCACTTTAACACCTAAATTCAATCGATTCTCGGCATTGATTTCAGGGTAACGGTTTGGAGCCAAATAGAATCCTTGTTCAATTCTTGATTCGAGCATCCACCGTTGGCCTAGCTTTCTAGATACACCAATGCTTGTATTCACAGTTTCAAGGCTTTTTGTGTCATCGAACCAAAATAGTTTCTCCACACCAGCTTCTCCGAACATTTGCCATCGTTCTTTATTCAAGAAGTAATACCTACCAAAGATTTGAGGCGAAAGCTCATGAAAGGCACCTTCACTACCAGAATTATTGTAAAAATGGTACCCGCTTCTAAAACCTACTAAAGTATTCTTAAAGGGTAAATAGGATATGCTTGGACTCAATTTAATGTTCACAGAACTTGGCCCTAGGCTAAAAGCCAAATTGTTAATGTCCATTCCTGTAATCATTGTACCTTTTTGAATTTGGCCACTTACAGCGGCTGAGGCCAGAAGAAGCAGGCTAAAAAGTTTTATTTTCATAATCTTGATTTTTGGCAAATAGAACAGAAATAAAAAAAGAACCTTGTTTCCTTTAACAGTATTTAAGATTAGTTTGAAGCTCTTAACAAAGTGCACCGTATTAAGTAAATATTAATTTTCAAAACATCGACAAAACATTAGCTCCTGCCAAGGATTAATTGTTTACATTTGCTTGCCAAATAATCATTTGGTTTAATGTCATTATCAGAAAAATTTATTGGAGAAGGATTAACATATGATGATGTGCTCCTTGTCCCAAGATACTCAGAAGTTTTACCACGAGAAGTTGACCTTTCAACTAAGTTTTCCAGAAACATTTCGCTGAATATTCCTATCGTTTCTGCCGCGATGGATACGGTTACAGAATCAAAGCTGGCAATAGCAATTGCAAGACAAGGTGGTATTGGTGTTCTGCATAAAAACATGTCGATTGAGCGCCAGGCAATACATGTCCGAAAAGTAAAACGATCTCAAAGTGGAATGATCCAAGATCCAATTACGCTGCACAAAGAGGCTAAAGTATCTGATGCTTTGAATCTTATGAAGGAGCATTCAATTGGAGGAATACCTGTGGTTGACGATCAGGGTTATTTAATTGGTATTGTTACCAATCGGGATCTTCGATTCGAAAAACGGAATGACCGATCTATTCAGGAAGTAATGACAACTGAAAATATTATTACAACTGAAGTAGGTACAGACCTGCAAAAGGCAGAACAAATCTTACAACGCTTTAAAATTGAAAAACTTCCGGTAGTTGATGATAAAAATAAATTGGTTGGCCTGATCACTTATAAGGATATCATCAAAGTTCAAATTAGTCCAAACGCTGCTTTGGATGAACACGGCAGGCTAAGGGTAGCCGCAGCTGTTGGTGTTACCGGTGATATATTTGATCGAGTAGGAGCATTGGTCGAAGCGGGCACAGATGCCATCGTTATTGATACAGCTCATGGTGATTCCAAAGGTGTCCAAGGGGTATTGAAAGAAATTAAAGATGCCTTCTCTGATATTGACGTAGTCGTAGGAAACATCGCAACTACTGAAGCTGCAAAAAGGCTGATGGATCATGGTGCAGATGCCATAAAAGTTGGTATAGGGCCAGGCTCTATATGCACAACTAGGGTGATCGCTGGAGTAGGTGTACCAC
>JALEGO010000014.1 GCA_022763165.1 Flavobacteriales bacterium | reverse complement strand
TTCTCTTGCTGTGCGGTGCTAAAGGTTGGTAAATGGAATGAGGAACGAATGAAATGCACCTACCGTAGGCACATGGCCGTGGGAGGGATTACTTTGCTAATTTAAGTATTCGGAAAGCACCCTGAATGACTATCAAAAAGACTATCGAACCAATTGCAAGGTCAGGAAGCTGACTGCTGGTAAAATAGACAAGGGTGCCTGCTACAATCACACCAATATTTATAATAATATCATTGGAAGTAAAAATCGCTGAAGCCTGCATGTGAGCTTCTTTGCTTTTGGATTTTTGAATAAGATATAGCGAAAGACTATTGGCTATTAAGGCAAGAAATGAGATTATAATCATGGTTTGAAATACAGGCATTTCTTCCGATCCTATAAAACGCCTTATCACTTCAATTAATCCTATTAGGGCTAGGAGTAATTGAAAATATCCACTCCATTTCGCAACGTTCTTTTTGCGGATAGCAGATTGCCCCACTGCCATTAAACTGAGCGCATATACAATTGAATCAGCCAACATATCTAATGAATCAGCCACTAAACCCATTGACCTAGAAAACCAACCAAAGAGTATCTCAATTACAAAAAATGAGAAGTTAATTAATAGTACTGCCCATAGTAGTTTTCGCTCTTTTTTGGAGTCTTTAGAGTAGTTTATTGACTCTGTCGTTTTTGATTCGGAAACCAACTTTGTATCCAATTTCAGCTCTTCTAGCAGATTCAATATTTCAGTTGAATTGCCAAGGTGCATTACGGTTAGTTTTCTGTCTTGAATTACAAAATCAAGGTGCTGTATGGAATCATAATCGGATAGCTTCATACGAATCATTTGCTCTTCCGAAGGGCAGTCCATTTTAGAAATGTGGAATATTGCTTTTCGCATCAAATCCATCGTCTCACACTATTTTTATATGCTTGGTATGCTTCACCATGTGTTTCAAGTAAATACTCTTCTTCTAATCTTACTTGAACTTGTACGGTTATGAACATCACTACTACCAATGTAAAGCTCAGGGTGTTTGGAAGAATGAGGAAAATGCCAATGTAAAATACCACTACGCCTAGGAATACTGGATTTCTTGAGATAGCAAATATCCCTTTATCAACTAATTCAGTCTTTTCGTCATAGTCTATTCCAATACGCCAAGAATCTGACATTTGAACTTGAGATATTAATGTCCAAAGAAATGAGATTAGCAGGAGGGCTATACCGACCATTTGTATTGAGTCCTGTGATAAAAAAGTGATAGGATTCAAAAACTGATAAACAGCTGGTAGGTAGGAGTAGCAGACAATTGTTATAGCCATAAAAAGAACAGCCATTTTGTAAATGAAACCGAGATAGTCATGTGCTTTCTCTGTTGAACTGAAAACAAAAGGATTAACACCCGATTGCCGCCACACTATGATGGATCGAAGCACAAAGACTATGAACAAATATGCAACGGTGATAATTGGAGTTATGATTTGATAAAAGTCCATGGTTTAGAAAATGTTAATCTTCACACCACCATTAAATACAAAGCCTGGAGTGGGTGCCCATATATCATTAAAGGTTGGATTCGAAATTGGAGCATTTACAAGTGGCTCATAATTGGTTTGTATTGTGTTGGTGAAATTCTCGAAGTTGGCAAATAGGGTAATGTGTTCAAAGTGCTTCATCACCATAAAACCCATTGTCCAATAGTCAGGTTTTTGATCAAAGCTGTTATCAAATTGCTGGCCTGTGTAGTAGAGTTCGTAGCCAACTGACCAATTGTCTTCTAATTCATACATCAGAATGAAACCTGCCATACTCTCAGGGGTTAAGGGCTGCTGCTTATTTATATTGTCGTATTTCAGTTGTGTGTTGGTATAGGTGTAATACATAAATAATTTAAAGTCTTCGTATGTGGTTCTAATCGAAGTTTCAAAACCTGAACTTTGAATTGGGCCATCGGCATTTTCATAAAAGTATGTGCTGCTTGGTACATCTTCTCTTAGGACTAATGCTTGGTTGAGCTGTGTGAAAAAGAAGAGTTGGTTAATGGCAAACGTGAATTTGTCTAGTACAATAGTTTTATAGTTGAAGTCAATATTCCCACCAATGGAGGTTTCGGGATTGAGTGAACTTGTGCTAATCGGTGCTATATCTTTATAATAAATACGCTCCGCATCTTCTGTAAATAGCGTTGGGAGTTTATAACCCATTGCACCGCTTATTCTTGAAGAAAACTTATTGCTGTGCTTGTAAAGTAGTGCAAGTCTTGGCAGTACAAAGGGGCCATGTTCAATGTTGTAATCGGTACGTAAGCCACCTTCAAAAACAAATCTTTCACCTAAATTCCTTGTGTTCTGGACAAAAGCACCAAACGTATTGAATGTGTAACCCTGAGAGCCAAGGCTATCAGGATTGTTGTCTGTAAAAGACTCGTAATAATGATTCACTCCTAAGTGCCATTCGTTTTCATCTGATTTGTCGAGTTTTAGAAATGCTTCTGAAAAACTGGATAGCTGCTGTCCGTCAAATAGATAGTCGGGAATAGTTAATTCCCGGTTGAACAGGCTTATATTATTTTTTAAAATTATCTCACGGTTTTCCTTTTGGTTCTTCAATAGGAATTGAGAATTATACCTTTCGGATTTATTTACTTCCGTAAAGACATTTTCTATCTCGGGATTGCCGTCAATCACTTTCATATCTCCACCTGTTCTTTCATCAAGGGTTGCACCTACACCAAGCGAAACTTCTGTGTTGTTGCTGGGATAATAAAATAATCGTGGATTTAGAGTGAGAGACTGTGATTGAGGCAT
>JALEGO010000084.1 GCA_022763165.1 Flavobacteriales bacterium | reverse complement strand
TAGGAGGAGTCGTTCAGGACCACTTGCCAATCTCTTTTTATCTTATAGGCGCGAAGTGCGTGTCGGTTTTCATCGGTGAACATCCCTCTTATGGGCGGAACTTCGACCCCTACACCAAGCAGACCATTGTCTGGCACAGTGCGCTCTTGATTCAGAAATAAGCCTGTATTACGCTCATATTTTCCTACAAGATCTAGTCCCAAAGTTGTGGGCACTTTTAACTTTGCTCCTCTAATGTCAAAGTAATCCTTGTCTTTATAATCTTTTAAATTCCAATCACCACTGATTTTTGGATCAAAAGCCCCTTTAGCACTTCTTAATTGTTGCCGAACAATTTCTGTTTTGTTATTGACTGTTTTGATTAGAGGATGGTACTCGGAAATGTTATCCAAGTATTGCTTGAAGCTTAGTGTATCTTGACCATAAGCTTGAAAAATGAAAAAGAACAGAAAAAACAAACTACTTTTTCTCATTATTCTTTGCTTCTTGTTTGTAATAATCTGCAGGGAAACCATTTAGTTGTCGCCAAACTTCATACCAAACGGGGACATCATTCAATAATGCATAAGCATGAAGCCCAGATCCGACTTGTAACTCTTTAGGCCATGGTTGATCTGCTCTTTGGGTGACAAGCACACGGTACTTACCATTCTTACTTATTCTTCGGTCAATAGAGTATACAGAAGCACTAAAGGTTCCAACTGATGCGCCTGGCCAACCCGCAAACACAATTGATGGCCAGCCATCAAAGACGAGACGTACCTCTTGCCCTTTTTCCAAGAGCGGAATGTCAATGGGTTTAACGAAAACTTCGGCAGCTAATTTTTGGTCCTTTGGTACAATCACCACAACTTTTTTACCAGCTTTGACAATTTCTCCAACACCACTATTTACGGTTTCAGAGATAAAGCCTGACTGAGGGGCTTTAATATAATAGTTTTCCACTCTTGTTTCGATATTGGCAAGGCTGTTTTCGATCTTCACAAGATCTGCTTGTGCGGTCAAAAGAGCAATTTCTGCTGAATAAAGGTCTGAACTGGCTTTTGCAATCTTTTCATTGTAGGTGTTGTTGACATTGTTCAATTCGTTTGTTGCAATTGCAATATTATTTACGTCCTCCTGAAGTTTGTTTTGACTAGAGATATATTTTGCTTGTATTTCTTGAAACTTCACTTGTCGATTTTCCAATTCGTACAAAGCGATGATGCCTTCATCTTTCATTTTAATGGCTCTGTCATATTGCTTTTTAGCCACACCGTATGCCTGTTGGGTGGCAATGTAACTCGCGCTGTCATTGGTTAACTTCAGTTGGTAAGAATTGAGTTTTTGTAGTGCTTGATTGTATTTGATTTTTTGATTTCGTTTTAAGGTTTCAACCAAAGATGACAATGCCGTTACCTTTTGTTCATAAGCGACAACTGAACTAGATTTGATCTGAGCTTGACTTTTAGTTCTTTGAACCAATAGCGGATCAAAATAGTAATCTTTAATTTCAGATATTTTAAGCAAAGTATCCCCTTTGTTTACCCGCTCACCTTCATTGACAAACCAGGCTTCTATTTTACCATCAATAACAGTGTTTACTTCTTGTGGGCGTTCTTCGGCCAGTAGGGTAGTCACGTTTCCTAAACCATCAATATTTTGAGTCCAGGGAAGAAATAACAGTATTATTACGGCAAAAACCAGTCCAATTAAAACCTTGGTAATAAGCCGAGCGTATTTGGATGTTCCAATATATTTGAAGGACTCCAGATCCTCCATTTTTACTGGATAATTTAATTTGTATTTTCCTATGTTTAACATCTCTCTCTTTAAATGAAAACTTTATGGAACCAATCTTCTTCAAGGTGTTTTCTGAATTTATCAAAAGCAACGACCTCACCATCTTTTAGAACCAGAACCCTGTCACATCCATTTGCCACTTCAATATCATTTGATGCGATGACCATGGTCCAGGGGTTCTTTTGTTTGAACAATAGTTTTTTAACTTTCTCCATTCGTTCTTTTTCCAAATGAGAAAATGTATCTGCGAGAACTAAAAGTCTGGGCTTATCTGCGATGGATCGGGCAAGAACAATTTTTCTAGCAATACTTTGAGGCAATGTTTTCCCAAGTGGTTCTACCATCGTGTTATAGCCCTTAGGAAGTTTTTTGATAAACTCTGTTAGGCCTACTTGATCAATTGCCCAAACCACATTTTCAACAGTGGCGCGCTTTCTTCCCATGGAGATATTGTCCATTAGAGAACCCTCAAAAAGTGTTTCTTGAGCAAGGCTATCCCCAATATAAGAGCGTAAACTGTCCAACTTAAGGTTGCCCAAAGGAATGTTATTATACGTTATAGTGCCATTGTCGAGATTCGTGTAAAGTCCTGAAATAAGTTGCAATAGTGTAGTTTTACCAGAATTGTTAAAACCACTTACACAAACCTTTTCATTGGGTTTAATATCAAAAGAAATATTTTTAATAACCATTGGCCCACCGTTGTATTTAAAGGAAAGGCCGTTAACACCAATAGCGATTCCTTGTTGATCTTCTTGGTCAACAAACGTGTCAAAACACTCTCCATCTTCGTCCTCGAGCTCTAGATTGGATATTTTAGAAATCTTCTCAACAGAGGTCAATACATCATAAATGGTTTCCATGCTCAGCATGAGTTTTTCTACGGATCCGATAATCAGAATAATGACAATTTCCGAAGCAACAAACTGCCCAACATTCATTTGTTGATTGATTACCAGAAGACTTCCAAGAATCAGAAGACCACAAATCATAACAATTTTGAAAATAACCAAAGCACTATATTGCCTCATCAAGACACGGAAATGCCTTTTTCTTGCGCCTACATAACCATAAATAATCTCATCAGTTTTTTTGGTTATAAAGTCTGTTACACCGGCAAGCTTAAACGTAAATGAGGTTCTGGCTGCTTCTTCTAACCAAAAGGCCATTTTATACTTATAGTCGGACTCTTCAAGACTAGTTTTCATGCCTTGTTCTCCTGTGAACCTAATAATGATAAGAATTACAGTCACAATGGTGACTCCAAGAATAATAAAGAACGGATGATAGAGAGATAAAAGAATAATGCCGAATAAAGTCTGTAACACTGCTGCAGAAAAATCAAGTAGAAGCTTCGACAAACCTTTCTGTAGAGAAATAGCATCGAAGAACCTGTTCATTAATTCTGGGAGATGTTTAGAGCCCAATTTTTCCAATTGAAGCTTAGGCAATCTAAATGCATATTCAAAGGAAGTTCTTGCAAAGATCCGCTGCTGGACTTTTTCCGTCATGTACAGCTGAATGATCTGAAAGAAACCTGAAAAGGAAACCGCTACGGAAATGAGGATCACCATTATCAGCCATGAAGTCGAAATTTGAGCGCCACCGATGAGGTTGATAATGACCTGAATACCCAGAGGAAGAGTCAAGTTCAACAGACCAGCGAGGATAGCATAAAAATAGATTTGGATGATATCCTTTCGGTCCAGATTTATAATATTCATGAACTTCCTAAAGGGAGTCAATTTCGGTTGATTATTTGTCTCCATGATTTATTTCAATGCTTTTTTTGCCAACTCTTGGAAGAAGTTTGTATTATCCTCTGAATCCTTGATGTCTGTAAGGCTAGGCAG
>JALEGO010000083.1 GCA_022763165.1 Flavobacteriales bacterium | reverse complement strand
GCTCACATCATCAACCGACATTTGCGCATACAAATTGATCGTTTTATTCACCTTAAAAAACAAGTTTAGGCCGTACACGACATTTGCCCCCGATTTTGGACGAAAAAGTATTGAATTGAGACCAATTACTGGTATGATACTCTGTGGCTTGAATTTTAGGGTTCCTGTAGTATCCCAGCGTTGCCAAATAACGCCTTCAAAAAAACCAAGCTGCAATGACTCTCCCAAGTGCATGTTTAGATAGTGAAATGTTCCCTGTTTTTTAATGAATGGAGCTTCTACAGTGGTATGAGCAGGAATACGTTCTAAGGACTGTAGTGAGGCGTAAGTGTTGACATAATTCACCGTTCCATCAAGAAAAATTGAGTTTATAGATAGGTGAGGATAGTTGAATGCATTGTCAGACAACAGAAATGATCGGTATCCGTTTCCAACGAAATTTTTCCCGTGTCCAAACTTTAGGTTTAGATTCTTATTGACATCATAACTGACATAGGCATTTGACATAGCAAAATCATAACCTCCATTTTTAAAAGGTTTTATTCGTCCCTGTCCCGGGATAACATTGTATTGTTGAACAAAATCATTTTGATAGTTGGGTAAAAAAGACTGATTTTCCCAAAATGCTGTGTAGATGTGAACTTTATTCAAAATATCAGCACGTACCTCCATCCCTCTGGTATTTTGATAGAAATTTAAAGAATCAGATCTGCCAGTTGTATCTGCCAAATCCACTGTTAATCCAAAATTGAATAAGGGGTTGATGCGTAAAGTAAAATTTTCCTTTTCTATCCAAACAAGATCTTCCCGTTTCAGTTTATCCTTAAACTTTGCTTGGCCCTTTACGGTGTTACAGTTGTTTAAAGAATCGATGTTTAGATCCACCCTGGATGACAAAAAGGGCTTGAAGGATTCATTCAAATAGAAACCCTTTTGTGTGACATGTTTATCAAACCTTAAATAATTGCTTCTGCTAAAATCAATGAAAGATGATTGGCCAACAAGTTGAAATGAAGACACAAAAGTCAAAAGGGTAAAGACAAGAATATCTAAGCGAGGCCTCATAAATTTAAGACACCAATTCCTTTTGGAATTGCTCATAAGTCATACGAATTCCATCTTCTAAGCTTATTTCTGGTGTCCAGCCAAAAGATTTCATTTTCGCAACGTCTAGGAGCTTTCTTGGTGTTCCATCAGGTTTATCAAGATCTTTTATTATTTCACCATCAAAACCAACTATATCTTTAATCAAAGAGGCCAAATCAAGAATTGTGATGTCTTCCCCTACACCTACATTGATATATCCAGCATCCTCATAGTGTTCCATAAGATGCAGACATGCATTTGCTAAATCATCAACATGAAGAAATTCGCGTCTAGGAGTTCCTGTACCCCAAATAGTAACTGAATCAGCACCAGTTTCTTTGGCTTCATGAAACTTACGAATCAATGCTGGAAGCACATGAGAGTTCTTAAGATCATAATTGTCATTTGGTCCATACAAATTCGTTGGCATGACGCTGAAAAAATTGCAACCATACTGGGCATGATAGGCTTCACACATTTTCAGACCAGCAATCTTGGCCAACGCATATGGTTCATTGGTATGTTCTAGGTATCCAGAAAGCAGATATTCTTCCTTCATGGGCTGAGGGCTCAATTTAGGATAGATACACGAAGAACCCAAAAACAACAATTTTTTGACATTTGTAAGATATGCCGAATGTATTACGTTATTTTGGATCTGGAGATTATCATACATAAAATCAGCCCTGAAGCTGTTATTGGCCAGAATACCTCCAACGCGCGCAGCTGCAAGAAAAACATAATCCGGACGCTCATCATAGAATAATGTTTTAACAGCTGTTTGATCTCTCAAGTCAACTTCGCTTGAGCTGAAAGTGATGATATTATTAAAGCCTAAGGCTTCTAGTTTTCTTTTCAAAGCAGAGCCAACCATCCCGTTGTGCCCAGCGATGTATATTTTATCATGTGGTTTCACCAATCCAATTATTCATGAAAATTGAAGACATCATGCCCTCCTTCTATTAGATACTTATCTTTTTTGAAGAGTTCCATATCAGCATCAACCATCTCAGCAATTAATTGATCAAGCTGTACTTTAGGCTGCCAGCCCAACTCATTCTTTGCCTTAGTCGCATCACCTAAAAGAAGATCTACTTCAGTTGGTCTAAAGTATTCTGGATCTACCTCAACAATGGTTTTTCCAGAAGCCTTGTCGACTCCCACTTCGTTAACACCATTTCCTTTCCATTCTACATCTATTCCAACTCTTTCAAAAGATTTGGTAGCAAAATCTCGAACAGAAGTTGTTACACCGGTCGCCAAAACATAATCATCGGGTGTATCTTGTTGGAGCATTAACCACATACCTTCTACGTAATCCTTAGCATGTCCCCAGTCTCTCTTTGCATCGAGATTTCCAATATATAGTTTTTCTTGAAGTCCCAGTTTAATTCTTGATACTGCTCGTGTAATTTTACGGCTCACAAAAGTCTCACCACGCAATGGGCTCTCATGATTAAATAGGATTCCATTGCAAGCATATAAATTGTAAGCCTCTCTATAATTCTTGATAATCCAAAATGCATAAAGTTTCGCAACAGCATACGGACTTCTCGGATAAAATGGCGTTTTCTCCGTTTGAGGAGTTTCTTGAACTTTACCATAAAGCTCAGAAGTTGAGGCTTGATAAAACTTCGTTTTTTCTTCTAGCCCTAATATTTTGATAGCCTCTAACATCCTTAGTGTTCCTAAGGCATCTGAGTTGGCTGTATATTCAGGTGTCTCAAATGAAACTTTAACATGAGATTGAGCAGCCAAGTTATAGATTTCATCCGGTTGCGTTTCTTGAACAATTTTCAAGAGGTTGGTAGCATCGGTCATATCACCATAGTGAAGAAAAAACTTTACTCCTTTTTCATGCCGATCTTTGTACAGCTTATCAATTCTTTGAGTATTGAATAAAGAACTCCTTCTCTTAATACCATGAACGGTATATCCCTTCTCCAATAATAATTCTGCTAGATACGCTCCATCTTGACCTGTGACCCCTGTTATCAGCGCTACTTTTGACATTCCAACATTAATTTGCGCAAAGGTACTAGATTTCCCTAACTAACCTGTGTTTTGGTTACAAATAGTTCTAAATTACTATATTGTCCTTCAGAATAGTTTTTTTGTTTTGATTCTCATCGCAACAATAATAATAGGGGCCTTATTCATCATAATATTTATTATTCTAATTGCGCTTGGTGGTAAAAAAACGCGAGCTGCTGCTAAAAAAATTGACAACTACAAAATCAACACAAATAGCGAAAATATTTGTCCAAATTGTGAACAACCGCTACCAGCATTCCGAAAACCACAAGGAATGAGAGAAATTCTATTTGGTGGTTGGACCTGTGCAAATTGTAAAACTAAATTGGACAAATTTGGAAGAGTCATTGAATAATTCTATTCATTTTTCGGATGATGTGCTTACTTTGCAGGCTCGTTAATCGATGAAGAATCAAATAAAAGCATATTTCGACAGGATTGCATCTCAATATTCAAGGTATCGCAAGAGATATCGATATTATTTCAAAGAGATTCAAAAATACAATGCGTTTTTCATCAATTCAAATGACTCTGTTCTTGAAATTGGATGCGGAGTAGGTACTTTAATTGGTTCTCTGTCCAACAAAAATAGAATCGGTATTGATTTCAGCTCTGAGATGATTCGGCAAGCCAAAGTACTTCATCCTGATGTTCGATTTCTTGAAATGGATGCGGCTGAGCTGGATATTGAGGAGAAGGTGGACGTCATTCTATTGTCCAATGTACTAGGATATTTGGAAGATATTCAAACAGTTTTAACAAAGTTGCACACGGTTTGTCACCCAAAGACTAAGATTATTATTACCAATTACAACTATCTTTGGGAGCCTTTATTGAAGATCGGAGAGTTCATTGGAATTAAGAAGAAATCTCCCCTACAGAGCTGGTTATCCAATAATGATATTGTCAATTTCCTAAAATTATCTGACTTTGACGTTTATAAGCATACGAGAAGAATGTTATTACCCGTTAACATTCCAATTCTGTCCTGGATTTCAAATAGGTTTTTTGCGCATTTACCCCTGATTAACCATTTCTGTATCAACCAATATTTCTTCGCAAAGCCCATTTTTCAGGAAAAAACAGCTTACTCCACTAGTGTTGTGATCCCAGCGCGAAATGAAAGTGGGAATATTGAAAACGCAATTCTCAGGACTCCCAAATTTGGTTCAGAAGTAGAAATCATATTTATTGAGGGAAACTCTACTGATGATACATGGGATAAGATTCAGGAAATTGCCAAAAAATACGAAGCCACGCACAATATCAAAATTGGTCAACAGGATGGAAAAGGAAAAGGTGATGCAGTAAGAAAAGGATATGGAATGGCCACTGGAGATATTCTAATGATTCTTGATGCAGACCTCACGGTTCCTCCAGAAGACCTCCCAAAATTTTATGAGGCATTGGTTTCTGGCAAGGGAGAATTCATCAATGGTTGCCGGCTCATTTATCCTATGGAAAAAGAAGCTATGCGTTTCTTAAACACATTAGGCAACAAGTTCTTCAGCCTAGTCTTTTCTTGGTTATTGAATCAACCAATAAAGGATACGTTGTGTGGAACAAAGGTTTTATTCAAAAAAGACTATTTGCGCATCGCTGACAATCGTGATTTTTTCGGTGAGTTTGACCCCTTCGGTGACTTTGATTTACTGTTTGGTGCTTACAAACAAAACTTAAAAATCATTGATCTGCCTATTAGATACAGAGAAAGAACCTATGGAGACACCAATATTTCACGCTTTCGACATGGTTTGATTTTACTTAGAATGTGGTTGTACGCGTGCAAAAAGATTAAGTTTTTCTAAAAAAACGGTCCTCGAACTACAAGTTATCTCACTCTTATAAAATGGTTTTGAACTACAGCACCTAGATATATTTTAGTGCTTTTACAAATAAAGTCAAGCTTTCGCGTTTGAT
>JALEGO010000082.1 GCA_022763165.1 Flavobacteriales bacterium | reverse complement strand
TATTCAGATACTACCTCTAATGCTATTTTATATGACTATTTTTTAAGTCAGTGTGAACTTCAAGGGATTATGGCTCTGGATCGATGTACCAATACACGTCATCCATCCCAATTTTATGGAGGAGGTCCAAGTTTTATTCAAACTTTCAACGATTGGATTAGCAATGATATTCCAGCTTTGTTACCCAAGACACGGCAAAGTTCTGCTTTACTTGGTAACATGGGATTGGATGAGCCAGGTAACGATGGGCTAGGGGGGTATGCCCAAGAAGCAGTTAAAGCCTTTAACCTTTATAACCCCTATCATCCAACAATGACAAGTTACAATCATGCTTATATTATGACAGAGGAGCAAACGCAATATGAGGACATTCTTCAGAGCTATATATATTGGCAGGCGGAGTGGGTTAGAGGTCGTGAGATTTCTGAAATAGCCAAAAAGGTGGGAGATCTATCTCAAAAAGTTGATAAGCCATTTTGGTGTATGCCGATGACTGAATTGAATTATTCTTATGGATCATCTCCAATGACTCCCGAAGAACAATACCTGAACACCTACATCATGTTGCTTCAAGGAGCAACGGGTATCTACTATTTTACTTGGCCCAATTATCACAGAAAGACGGTTGGTAATATGCAAGATTTAAGCGGTGAATTAATGCTGCTGGCCGAACCGATTTTAAGACGTCCTGTGAATCAGCAAATTAACTATTTTGGTGTGGATCAGTTTAACCAGTCAACTCTGTTCTCTTTGAGAACCATGAAAGATGGAACACCCGTAATCATCTTTGTTAACCGCTCTGATTATTCTGTGAACTTAAATTGCGAATTTCCATGGGTATCGGGAAATGTCACATTAACTCCTCTATTAAATAGAGGTAAATCCTCAATAATTGATAACCAAGAGTTTCAAGAGACACTCGAACCTATGGCGACAAGAGCTTATAAATTGGATGGAATAACAATTGCAGATAGCAGTTTCTTGCATGTCGTAAATCTAACAGAGGAGCCGCTGGACAACCCGAGCTTGTTGGTTAATCTTATTTCGAACGGGGGTTTCGAAACAAATAGCTTTTGGACTTTCAACAATAATAATCACATAAGTTATGATAATTCAACTTCAAATTCTGGAAGTACTTCGTTAAAGTTCGATAGGCCGAACGTTGGGACGGCCAATCTTTCTGTTACCTCTCCAACAATTCAACTTAAGGCGAATCATTATTACGAATTCAAATTCTCAAGTAAGCAAAGTGTGCAAACCTTTCCTAATAATATTCCGAGTAGCGGAGCCACAGTTTATATAAGGCAAGTAGGAGGACCAACCCTTGAAATTTTTGATATAGTGCAAGGGACTGATAAAGAGAATTTTGATTGGAAAGAAGGAGATCTAGTAAAGTTTAGAACTGGAGATAGCGCGGTTCAAGTAGAAATTGAAATTGTAGATATCTTCAATCAAGGGACTTATTGGATAGACGACATACAACTACTTGAACATCGTGAGGCAAGGTCGATGCCTACATCCAAGAATTTGGTCCCAAATTCCAGTTATGAGAACGATAGATTGGAGGATTGGCCAAATCGTTGGGGATTATTGGCTTATAATGGTTGGGCAAATGCGGATACTTTCGTGGGAGACCAAACCTCTCCTTTTAGAATGGATTCTACAAATTCCTACCACAAAACTTATAGTCTTCGGGTTGAAGGAGGCTGGCAGGATCATGAGGTGCCTTATGTGGTTTCTAAACCATCTGCAATGTTTGATGCTGGAATACCTGCAAAATCGGGTAATACATATACGTTTTCTGTTTACATGAAAGCTGCTTCACCAAATACACCTGTAGATGTAGAAGTAAAGAATATAGGAAGCTCAACCTTTAATGTAGGCACTTCATGGAGCCGTTATACAATAACTGGAACTAAATCTGGAGGCTGGCCCCAAAATTACACTTCAATTACTTTTGCCGTGGACGGTTTAGTTTGGATTGATGCAGTTCAACTGGAACAGGGGAGTGCGGCAACGCCATATGAGGATGATAATTATGAGCCTGAATATCCCAGTTTTAAGCCTACAGCTGTAATTAACGGTACTTATTCGGGGGTTGTCAATACGGCAATTCCTTTTTCTAGTATTGGTAGTTCGGATATTGATGGTCAAATTGTAAGTTATTCATGGGATTTTGGGGATGGATCTACAAGTATTCAAAGTAATCCTACTCATAGTTATGGGGCACCTGGAACTTATAATGTTACACTCAATGTGACGGATAATGAGGGTAATGTTGGTTCCAATACAACCGTAGCTGTGATTGATCCACCAACCGATATTGAAGATGAAAGCATTGGAGATTTTACATTGTTTCCGGTACCGGCAAGAAATGAATTATACGTTCATAGCCCCATGAAAGAGATTGTAACTTATGAAATACTTGATGCTAAAGCTAATATAGTTTTTGCTGATCAATTGTATTTTGGGCAAAACAAATTGGATTTGAGTCGGTTTGCAAGAGGAATTTACCTATTAAAAACAAATGAAGGTGTTCTCGAAAAATTTGTAATAGAATAGGATTTGATTTTTTTGATAAAAGTTGTTGCGTTTCTTTTTTAACTTTCATCAAAAACAAATGGAGCGAATTCTAATCCTAATGTTCATTTCGTTAATCGGTATGTCGAGCGCAATTGGACAATCAGATACCTTGCATAAGAAATTTGAGTTAAGTTTTGGTCAGGCTATGCTGTTTATTTCTAGCAGCGAAGTTCAAGACATTCTTGAAAATGAAGCCATTATTGTTCCAACAAATTCCATGCTTTTTTTCGCTGAATTGAGGCCTTTGAAGAGGTTTAGAATACCCATATTTTTTAACCTTCCAACAGAAACCAAACAGTTTTTGTTGAATGGTCAAATCATTAATGAAAGGGCGTCACCGACTTTTGGTAGTGGGGCACAATTTCAATTGGCTAGGGTAAAATTTGATGAAAGATCTCAAGTGCAATTTGAAGCTGGGCCATTGGTAAGTTTTCTCATGTCTGAGGAGAGTAAGCTGGTTTTTGCTCCAATAAGTGCAGGGAGATTTCGGATCATAAGAGATAATAATTTTGTGATGTACATCGGGACGAGTTATTCTTTTGGGATCAATTCCTGGGGGCTTTTTTATGGGACTGGTTTTATTTTTTAATTTAACCTAAACTTTAAAGTCTATCTATGCGTGTACTTTTGATAGTTTTTTCCTTTGTAATTTGTTCTGCGGTTTGTGGTCAACCATTCTTAAAGCCTAGCATTGGTCTTGGGAGTTTGCCTTCGGATACTGATCCGATTTGCAATATTCCATGGTTCCTAGGAGGTAATTTTGAACAAACCGGTATACAGCCCGGAGATACAGCAGCTGATTTTACGCTTTATGATTTGAACGGAAATGTATTTAATCTTAACAACGCTCTCAGCTCTGGTAAACCAGTGTTGCTGGTGAATGGAAATTACACCTGCCCTGTTTTCAGAAACAAAATTCAAGTGATTAATGATCTCTTCAATATTTACAATAGCCAGATTGAAGTTTGCGTGATTTATACACTTGAGGCTCACCCTGATGTTGATACGAGTATCTATTTTGGATATGTATCGGTAACGCAACAAAATATTAATGCTGGAATACTTTATGAGCAGCCCACTGCATATGGGGAGAGAAAAATGATCGTGTCAGATATGCTCAGCAACACAGCTTTGCAAGTGCCAGTTTATATAGATGGTCCTTGCAACGAATGGTGGACACATTATGGACCAGCTCCAAATAATGCTTATTTAATTGACACAAGCGGAATTGTATTTGAAAAACATGGCTGGTTTGATAAGTTTCCAAATGACATTGTTTGCGATATTGACAGCTTATTGGGTGTTCCAAGTTGTGGAGGAAATGTCTCAAATGGGCAATTTGTCCTTGAAGTACTCTCAAACGATACTGTTCAATCGCTGACAGGCTCTACTTTAACCTTTTCTGCTAACCTCATTAACAACAGCTCCAGTGATGTTATCATAGAAGTTCAAAAACTAGTCAATGATACTCCCGTGGGTTGGGGTTCTTCTTTGTGTGCTGATGTTTGTTATTCAACTGAAACGGACTCAATAAGTCTTTTGATAGCTCCTGGAGATACACAGAAGTTTCATTTTTATTTTTTCACTGATCAGGATGTGGACACTGGCCGTGCAAGAGTAGGTTTTAGGAATATCAACGACAACACTAATGCTTATTTGACATGGTTTACGGGAATTACTAAAGATAATCTAAGTGGTATACATGAACTTGAGGATTTTTCTAAAATGAAAGTCTTTCCTAACCCCAGTTTAAATCAGATAACGGTTAGTATTTCAGAAATTGGTCAAGATGAGTTAAAAATTGTGAGTTCATCAGGCCATGTTCAGAAGGTCATAAGGAATCTTAGCTATTCCAATCAAATAGATGTTTCTGATTGGCCTGGGGGAGTATACTTTATCATGTATGGGGAGCAAACGAGAAAGATTGTAATCAACTAGACCTGTTTAATATAATCTTCCAGATCATATTGATCCTCAATATCCAGTTTCTTTTTTAAGCGATATTTTGCCATTCGAACGGAGTCTTTTCCGATATTCAAAACTCGAGAAATCTCATCACTTTTGAGGCCCAACCTTAAATAGGATGCTAATCTGGTTTCGTATTCTGTGAGATTATTGTGCCTTTCACTTAAATTGTCTAAGAAGCTAGGTTGCACTTCATTAAACTTAAGCCTGAATGCTTCCCATGAGTGATCATTAAAATCATTGTTTAGTTTTTCTAATAGAGCGTTTTTTTGATGTTGGTCAAGAACAATTTTATCAAGCCCGGATTTTAATACTTGCAATTTTTCTTGGTCGATAATGGCTCTACTGACCAACTCTTTTTGTTTTTGCTCAAGTTCTTGTTCTTTTTCTCTTAATTCCATTCTCAAAAGTTTTTCTTGCATTTCCGCTTGAGTTCTTCTAATGCGAGCATTTTTATAGGATTGAATAAAACCAAAGAGCATTGAGATCAATATGACACCAATACTGAAAATCCATATTTGTTGAACCTTGATTTCATGATCTGCCTCGAGTAATTCTTGATTGGATTGATTCAATTGTCTTTGATGCAAAAGCATGGCTTCCATAAATAGCGCCTTTTCTTTGTTGATCTGATTCTCAACCTTAATATTCAAAGAGTCTTTCTCCTTTTGAAGAGAAAATCCCCATTTATAATCTTCTTTGACTTCTGCAGCAGCAATTAAGAGGTCCATTACATAGAGTTCGCTGGCTAGATCCATTTTACCTCTAGGCAATTCGTTTATCTTATTTACTATTTTCGAGACCTTACGTTTACTATTGCTGTTGTAAATATCTATGTAGCTGTCAATCCAAAACCATTGAAAACTTTCGAGAAAGTCAGGACGATGAATTGGGCTTATCGTTCGAAGCTGCTCTTTATATAATGTGGCTTTTTTTAAATCTACAGGATTCTTACCCTTATGAATAAATTTGTTTATGTAAAACAACGAAAGACAATAAAGGTCATATACAATACTGCCGTTGTTATCTATCGAATCTTTTTGATAACATTGTGTCATTAAGTCGATGGCTTTGTCAAATTGATAGTATGAAACAAAAATCATCGAAGCGACTGCTTTTAGTTCTATATCTCCGTATACCTTAAATTCTTTTAATTCTTCATAGACTGAATTTGCTTTGTCATAATAATTAATGTCTAAATATGCTCTTATTAAATCAACACCCGTTTTTAAGACATGAAAAGAATCGTTTAGTGCCATGTATAATGTATAAGCTTCATTTAAACTTACAAGTCCTTTAGTCTGATCATAGAACCGTGCATGTTGTCTGCCTATTTGAAATTGAGCTCTCGCTAATTCTAAACTGTCTTTGTTCCTAAAAGCCAATCTTTTTGCTTCTTCAAGCGCAGAGAGTGCATCTTTTATACTATCAGTCATTAAATTCGAAAAGTATAACTTCCATTGGGTAAGTATTTCTTTTAAGTACGCATCTGATTCATATTGAGAG
>JALEGO010000081.1 GCA_022763165.1 Flavobacteriales bacterium | reverse complement strand
TCGACCCATCAGAACTTCAACTTGTCAACCATTTTGGGGAGTGGTTTCTCAACGAACCCTTGACTGGTAATTTCATGTTATATAACGCTCTTGGGCAGTTGGTTTACCAAAATCAAATTTTAAATACGACTAATATTAAAATCCCGAAATCGGTTAAAGGTATTTTACACCTTCGCATCCAAAGCGGAGACCAAATTCTTCAAAAGAAAATCTACAATTAATTCTCGCTAAAGTACTTGTAGAATAAGGGTATGGTTTCAATACCTTTAAAGTAGTTGAAGATACCGTAATGCTCATTTGGTGAATGTATGGCGTCTGAATCCAAACCAAAACCCATGAGTATGGATTTAAGACCCAGTTCTTTTTCAAATAAAGCCACAATAGGTATACTTCCGCCACCTCGAACTGGAATTGGTGTTTTCCCAAATGTATCTTCCATCGCTCTGCTTGCCGCTTGATAAGCCTTAAAATTAGTTGGTATCACTAATGGTTCCCCTCCGTGATGAGGTGTAACCTTAACCTTAACCGATTTTGGTGCAATGGACTCGAAATGTTTCGTGAACAACTCCGTTATTTTATCAGAACTTTGATTGGGGACCAACCTCATTGATATTTTGGCGTATGCTTTTGAAGGCAGAACAGTTTTTGCTCCTTCACCAATGTAGCCGCCCCAAATACCATTAACATCCAGCGTAGGTCTGGTTGAAGTTCTTTCAATTGTCGTGTAGCCATCCTCTCCATAAACAGCTCCCACCTCTAAGTCGTCCTTATATTCTTCCAAACTAAAAGGAGCACTATTTAGGGCTGCTCTTTCATCATCCGTAAGATCGACTACATCATCATAGAATCCAGGAATAGTAATATGATTGTTTTCGTCAAACATAGACGCAATCATTTTAGATAGGATATTAATAGGGTTTCCAACTGCCCCTCCGTAAACACCCGAATGTAAATCTCTATTGGGGCCTGTAACCTCAACTTCTACATAGCTCATTCCCCTTAACCCAACAGTGATAGATGGAATATCATTCGCAATGATAGCTGTATCCGAAATCAAAATAATATCAGCCTTGAGTTTCTCTTTATTAGATTTGACAAATAGTTCTAGATTATCAGAACCCACTTCCTCTTCACCTTCAATCATAAATTTAACATTGCAGGTGAGCGTATTCGTCTTCATCATTGCCTCAAAAGCTTTGACATGCATGTACATCTGTCCCTTATCATCACAAGCTCCTCTGGCATAAATCTTTTCATCTTTAATGACAGGTTCGAATGGAGGGGAATCCCAAAGATCTAATGGATCTGGTGGTTGAACATCATAGTGCCCATAAACCAAAACTGTTGGCAAATTTGCATCCAAAATCTTTTCTCCGTATACGATCGGATAACCTTTTGTTTCACACAATTCTACATTATCCGCACCTGCTTCTGTCAACCGCTTTGCAACCACCTCAGCTGTCCGAACAACATCTCCGCTGTACTTTGAATCAGCGCTTATAGACGGTATTTTTAGCAAATCTATTAACTCTTCCAGAAATCTTTCCTTCTGTCCCTCTATGTAATTGTTCAACGTATTCATAAAAACTGATTTTGTAAGGCAACCATAATAAGTATAGTTCGTCAAAAGTAACAAACAAAAAATAAAATATGGGGATACTGGTCAACTGTTGAAATAAAAACTTGTTCAAGTTTGCGTTTGACCGTATTTTTGTTCTGGGGTGAAAAAAATGAAACGATATATTCTATATATTCTACTGGTTCTTTGTGGTTTTGCTGAGGCTCAAATCTCGGTCACAAATCAAAACCCATATCATACCGCTCAAAATCTAGTGCGAGATGTGCTATTGGGTAATGGAATCACTGCCAATAACTTTACTTTTAATGGAGATCCTATGCAAATGGGTTTCTTTGATGGCACTGCTTCCAATATTGGTTTAGACAGTGGAATAGTTTTAGCCTGTGGTGACATTCAAGAAATAGTTCCTAACGCCACTTCCAGTAACCCAAGTGTTAATGTTTCCGATGCGGACCTTTTGACAATTGCTAATTCTGTGCCTCCTTTAATCGGACAAGGTTTTAGTGTGAGTTCAACCAATGATGCTGCAATTCTGGAATTCGATTTTGTACCAACAACAGACACCGTTGAATTTCGATATGTGTTTGGATCTGATGAATACTTAACTTGGATCAATAGTTCCTTTAACGATGTTTTCGCATTTTTTATTTCTGGACCGGGCATAACGGGACCCTATTCAGCTCCAGCTGGATTTCCAGGAGGAGCACAAAACATCGCTTTTGTCCCAAACACAAACCCCAACCTTCCCATTACAATTAGCTCTGTGCAGCCGGCACTTAATAGCCAATATTATATAAACAACCCTATTGGTGCAGCTGGAAGAAGTGTAGATTTAAATGGGTTTACCACACCTTTCGTGGCCTGGTCGGAAGTTCAATGTGGTCAAACGTATCACATTAAACTAGCCATCGCGGATGGTACGGATCAGGCACTAATTTCTTCAGTTTTCCTAGAAGCTGGAAGTTTCTCAAGTAAAGGACTAAATTTATCTGCTACCCCAACATACAACAACACCTCTGGAGATACTGTACTCTATGAAGGATGTGGAGCTGTGGAATTGTTTCTGACAAGAGGTGGTGCCCTAAACTTGGCGGATACTGTTATATTTAATATTTCCGGAACCGCAATATCCGGAACTGACTACACACCAATACCTGACACAGTCTATTTCGCTCCAGGACAAGATTCTGTGGTTATTTCTTTTACCCCTTTCTTAGATGGAATAAATGAAACAATGGAGACTATAATAATTAGTGCCGTTACGGATTCTACATCTTGCGGAGGACAAACAACGCTAGAGCTGGCTCTATTCGATCATATACCATTAATCACCAATGTCATTGATGACACGTTAGATTGCTTCCATGATTCGATTGCCATTATGGTTGAAGTGCTATCAGGAATTCCTGTTTATGAATATGACTGGGGTGTAAAAAACATTATTAAACCAGATAGTATAGATACCTTGTGGGTATCCCCAACAATGAGTCAAAACTATCTTGTAACTACTACAGATGCCTGCGGAGTTGGGGTTGTAGAAGATACCATACACGTTCATGTTATTCAAACAGATATAGACATCACCGCATCAAATACAACGATACAATGTGCTGGTGATTCTGCCCTGATTAAAGGTTTCATTACAGGCGGTCTCGCACCTTATGACATAACTTGGAGCAACAATCCGACATGGCATGCAGATAGTCAGTATGTAGATCCAGACACATCTAGTTATTATACCATGTATGCTACTGATCAATGCCGTGCAGATACCGATAGTGTCAAAATATTTGTGGCTGTTACCGAATATACACCGTTGGTAGTTGAAGCGGGAGACTCCATTGAAATCAATTGTCCAAGAGATCCTGTTAATTTTTTGCCTGCTGCTTTTGGAGGAAGTGGAGATTATGTTTTTACTTGGGATAATTGGTTTTCTCAAGATACGTTCATACATGCAAACCCTGATACTTCAGGTTATCTGATAGTAGGTCTAACAGATTTTTGTAGAAATGATACCACTTACGATTCTGTCTTTGTTACTGTTCCAATTTACGTACCCATCCAAATCGTCTATGACGATACTCTAAATGGCTGTGAAGGTGATGAATTTGAGCTAAACACTTATGTGCGAGGAGGGATTGGCGATTACAGTTATTACTGGGATCTATTTTTGGAGCGTAATGACTCTGTTACCACGAATGTTTATGAATCTACGGTATATGAACTAATTGCAGTAGACGAATGTAGAAACTACGACACTGCTCGAATTCATGTGATGATTAATGAACCAATTGCAGAGTTTACAATTCTACATCATGATCTTCAGGATGTAGTTTTCCAGAATCGATCATCCGAAGATGCCCTTCTATTTAATTGGGATTTTGGTGATGGAGGTGATTCAGATGAAAGAGATCCAATCTACAGTTATTCCAGAAATGAAATTTATACTGTAACCTTAGAAGTGACTAATCAATGGGACTGCATAGACTCAGTTACCAAATTCATAGAGCCGCCATTTTCAGTTTGGATCCCGAATGCCTTTACTCCGAATGCCGATGGAGTCAATGATAAACTAGAAATATATACGCTTGGAGTTACCGATTTTGAGTTCCAGATCTTCAACCGTTGGGGTGATTTAGTATTTCAAACAACCAATCCAGAAAACTATTGGGATGGATCTTTTAACGGATCAATTTCAAAAGAAGGTGTGTTTATATATAAGGTAAAGGCAACCGGAATCACAACTGAACGTCTATCAAAGACAGGAACAATCACATTATTTAAATAATATTCATTTAGTTATTGATAGCCCTGTGTTAATTAAATTTTGCAAATATACTATTTAGCAGTACATTTGTAGTGGAATCTTGATTACAACGAAAGCACACATATACCTATTAGCCTGTTTTGTTATATCATTCTTTTTAGCAACACAGGTGCAAGCGTCCCATGTTTCGGGAGGTGACATTTCCTACGTATGTAATGGAAATGGCTCATATACTTTTACTTTAAGCCTGTATAGAAGGTGCAGTGGTGTTTCCATGAGCTCCTCTGCTTCGGTTTCTTTCAACTCGAGCTGCGGAAATCAGACCGTATCATTCAGTCAAATAGGCCCCTCCAATGGTGTTGAAATTTCACAATTATGCCCACCTCAAACGCCTAATAGTGAGTGTAATGGCGGAAGCTTACCAGGACTCCAAAGATATGATTACCAAGCTACCGTCACGCTTCCACCTTGTGCGGACTGGACGATAAGTTGGGGCTCTTGCTGCAGAAATACATCAGTAAATGTTGCCAATAGCTATAATGAAGGAATTTATATCGAGGCAACAATGAATAACGTTGTTTCTCCATGCAACAATTCTCCTGTCTTTAGTGCGCAGCCTATTCCATATGTCTGCGTGAACCAGCCAGTTACTTACAATTTTGGTGTTATAGAAATTGATGGGGATTCATTGGTGTATAGTTTTATTGATGCCCGAGACAATTCTCCTTCTGGACAAAATCTAAGCTATAACGGAGGTTTTTCAGCAACAAATGCTATAAATGGAATTACTATTGACCCTCAAACAGGGCAATTAAATTTTACCGCTACAACCATAGGTAACTTTATTGTTGTTGTATTAGTGGAAGAATATGATGCAAATGGAAACTTGATTGGAACGGTAATGCGTGACATTCAATTTGTAGTGGAAAACTGTTCAAACAATCCCCCTGACATCAACGCAGGTACTGTAACCAACGCTGGAGGTCAAGGAAATGTGAGTGGACCGTATGAAGTGCAATTGTGTGAAGGAGACTCAATTTATTTTGAGATGATCTACACAGACCCCGATGCAATTGATAGTATCGTATTAGTGTCAAACGTCAACTCTGTACTGCCAACAGCCCAATTTAATTGGGTAGGTGGCAATCCCGCAGTTGCTTCATTCTCATGGGTTGCTCCTCCAGGAAGTTCCGGTCTAAACACTGCTTTTTCTGTAACTGCTGATGATCAGGCATGTCCAATTTCAGCATTTCAAACATTTGTTTATGACATTCAAGTTACGGAGGCCACAGTTGTTAGTCCTGATGTTACCATTTGTCCAAATTTTGGAATTACTGCTGAACTCTCAGCTACTGGTGGTACAATTTTTAACTGGACCGTTATTTCAGGTGATCCAATAAATGTTGGAACCAACTTTTCGTGTAACCCTTGCGATACTGTCATTGCGAATCCAAGTGTAACAACGGTTTATGAAGTCTCTAGTAACCTTGTTACAACATGTGATACTAAGGACACTGTAACGGTTACTGTTAACAATGTGATTACAACTCCGCACAGTCTAACAGATTCCTTTTGCCTAACCGCACCGACTTACACCTATACAGGATTCCCTACACCAGGATTCTGGGCAGGAACAATGGTGACCTCAACAGGCGACTTCGATCCGGGTACTGCTGGAATTGGAACTCATACCATTATTTATACGACAATCGACAGTAATTGTCTTGCTAACGACAGATACACAATTGATATTGATGTTATAGGTCCTGATGTCAATTTGACGGCTCACGACACATCAGTGGTTTGCGCCAACGATCTAGTACAAATTGAAGGACTTGTTTCTGGAGGCATTTTACCTCATCAATTTTGGTGGTCTAATGATCCAACGGCAACAAACTATTATCAAACTGTTGCACCTGATTCAAGTACTACTTATACACTATTCGCCACTGATTTTTGTGCTGTAGATACTGCTCAAATCAATATTTATGTAGATGTTCCGATCTATACCCCAATTGTATTATTGGGAGGAGACACCATTGACCTCCATTGTCCTGGTCACCCTGTGAACTATAAGCCTTCTGCTGCCGGTGGAAGCGGTTCTTATATTTTTACTTGGGACAATTGGCTAACAACTGATTCTGTTTTGGCAGACAATCCCGACAGCTCCGTTAATTATGTGGTACAGGTTACAGATTTCTGTAAAACTGACACCGTTATTGACACAGTTCCAGTAATTGTGCCGAACTACCAACCTCTAACCATTCAGCATGAAGATACAGTTTATGGTTGTGCTGGAGATGAGTTTGAGCTTTTCACTTTGGCCACTGGTGGCTCCGGAGGCTATACTTTTTGGTGGGATAAGCTACTAGAAGAAGAAGATTCAATAGTCGTGGAGCAATATGAATCTGAACTGCACACGCTTGTTGTTACAGATGACTGCTACGAAGATGATACGATATTTATCTTTGCTTACGTCAAAGAACCAACCGCAAATTTTGAAGCAAAGCATTGGGATTTACAGGATATAGAATTCGTTGATAGATCAAAATCTGACATTGTCTCATGGAACTGGGATTTTGGAGATGGAGGAGATTCTGAAGATCAGAACCCTGTTTATTCTTATTCAATGAACGATATCTTTACTGTTACTCTTGAAGTAACGAACGATCAAGGTTGTATTGACTCAATCTCTAAATTCATTGAACCACCATTATCAATTTGGATACCCACCGCTTTTAGTCCGAATAACGATAATGTCAATGATTTCTTTGAGATCAAAACTATCGGTGTTGAGAAATACGAAATTAAAATCTTCAATAGATGGGGAGACCTAATGTTTACCCAGACCAACCCTAATACTTTTTGGGACGGAAAATTTAATGGGAATTTCGTCAAAGACGGTGTTTATATCTATGAAGTAAAAGCCGCAGGCATTACCACAGAAAGATTTAATAAGAGAGGCACGGTAACAATCATAAAATAGTACCTCTTATTTGAAACCCTTCACCACTCATTTCGTAACAAGTGAATTAAGATTTGATTAAGAAAACTGATTCACAAGAGTGACCTTTAAGCACATACTTTTTTTGTACTTGGCATTACTAGTAATGTCAGCCCATGCTCAAAATTGCGATTCGGTATTGGTTCCTGACATTTGGACCTCTAATTCACCCTTTTGCACAGTTGATACGATTGTATTTGCTGATTCTAGTGTGACTTCTCAGGGAAATATCATCTCTCAAAATTGGTCATTTGGAGACAATCAAACAAGTGTTGTTCAGCATCCAAGTCACGTGTATAATCTTCCTGGAAATTATACTGTTTCCTTAATCGTACAAACTGATAGCGGATGTTCCGATACAACTTCAATAAACATTGAAGTCAATCCAAAGCCAAAAGCTGCATTTGCTACCAACACTGACTTTTGTCTTTCTCTACCCAGTGTGTTTTTTGATTTAAGTACCATTCAATTAGGTTCAATAAGTCAGTGGCATTGGGATTTTGGGGATGGCCGAACATTTGATTTACCAATGGGTTATAACTTTTATTCAAGCCCAGGACTTTATGATGCTAGTCTGCAGGTTACTTCTGACAAAGGATGCTCGGACTCTAGTCACCTAACAATTAATGTTAGAGCATTACCAAACATTTCTTTTTCTTATGAAGATACCTGCCTCAATCAAGAAACAGTATTTAATAACACATCAAGCATTAGTCATGGTAATATATCCACATGGGGCTGGCATTTTGGAGATGGAAGCCAAAGCGTGGACAAAAACCCTACGCACATGTACTCCAATGGCTCTGGTTATATTGTTTCCCTATCAGCTATTTCAGATCAAGGGTGTAAAGATTCGATTGCAAAATCATTGATTATTCCATCCACCTTTCCAACTGCAGATTTTTCATTTGACTCAAATCGAGTAACACTGAACCAGAATACTGAGTTCTTAAATCGAAGTACGAACGCGTCTTTTTTTACTTGGATTCTACAACCAGATTCGATAACATACACCACGACAGACCTTAACCTTGAGTTTAAGGATACAGGACTTTACAATCTAAATCTTATTGCAATTGATGAAAATGGCTGTAAAGATGAAAAGAGTAATGCCTTTTCTCCAAAATCATCATCAAGAGGAGTACCAAATGCCTTTTCTCCAAATGGAGACGGTGAAAATGATGTGTTATTTGTGCAAGGTGGTCCTTTTAAGGAAATAGACTTTGTGGTATATGATCGATGGGGGCAACAAATTTTTAATGCTCAAAACCAAGGTGCAGGTTGGGACGGCAAGTTTAACGGTAGGGAAATGCCTACTGGAGTTTATACCTATATCCTAAAAACGCTTGACTTTAGTGATAATGAGCGTCTGAATTCAGGAGATATAAATTTATTGAGGTGAAAGTGCTATTATACATATCCGTATTTTTTCTTACGCTATCTTCAATG
>JALEGO010000080.1 GCA_022763165.1 Flavobacteriales bacterium | reverse complement strand
GGTTCATATTCCCAGGATCTGTCATTTGAAGGAAAGTAACCCAAATATCCGACCAAAAGTTATCGAAATAATCTAATTCTGGGAATATTAAGATCATTAGGAACCGAATACCAATGATCAACAAAAAGCCAACAATGAAAACAATTAACAAACTCAAAAAAATAGATGAGCCACCTTTACTCATAAATCTTTCAAATCGGTAGTAGAGTTTCTCCTTTAAAGTAGGTTCCATGATAAGATCTTTTGAATTTTTCTTTTCCGAAAATATCTCCTTATCTGCTTGTAAAAAAATATTTTAGCAAAGTCTTAATTAAATTTTCCAAAAGGGTTGTTACGAAAAAAAAACGAAATTAAATAAGGCGTTAGGCGTTCTTAGCCTCTTTGTTTTTTTGAGCCATTTTGTGCTGCCTGTACATTTTTCTCACGATTCCATCAACCAAGCCAACTTTAGGTACAAAGATCTTTGAAGTATCAGTCGCTTTAAGAACCTTTAAGAAAATATCTGCAGCTGGTACTATTACATCTGCTCGATCTGTATTCAATCTAAAAATCTCCACACGTCTTTTCGCTGAATATTGAGCCAATTCATCTCTAATTTCCTGAAGTTGATTTTCTGAAATTAACCTAATGATCTCTCTTTTGGCCTTACTCAACTTAAACAGCTTGGTGATGTTGCCTCCTGATCCTATGACCATATCAATATGACACTCTTCTACAGTAGCTTTGAGCCAACTGATCATGCGCTTCCATTCATCGTTTTTAACAGCATCATTGAGGATGCGAACAGTACCAATGTTGAAGGAAGCCAATTCTTGAATATGATCACCAGAAAATACAATCATCTCTGTGGATCCTCCACCGACATCCACATATAAGTATTCTTTTTCTGCATCTAGTAAATCGACAAATCGATTGCTAAATATGATCTCGGCTTCTTCTTTTCCAGAAATGATTTCAATTTCGAGATTACAATCCTTTTTAATTTCCTTGATGATTTCCTGCCCGTTCTTTGCATCTCTCATAGCAGATGTAGCGCATGCTCTGTATTGATTTACATCGCCTGAATCTATAAGGTATTTAAAGCCTTTTAAAGCAGATAAAAGCTTTTTTCTTTTTTCCGATGAAATTTTTCCATGTTTAAACACGTCATCTCCCAATCTGATTGGAAGACGCATAAAAGAAGATTTTTTGTAAACCGGGCCATCAATGGTCTCATAGACTGTCATGAAAATCAGTCTAATAGCATTACTACCAATGTCTATCGCAGCGAACTTCATCCTTTAATCGTCAGAAAATATAATACATTTTCCCTAATAAGGATTACTTTACCTCTTCAAGTTTGTTTTTGAAATATTGGTAAGTCACCAATTGTGAGCGAATGCGTTTTTTTCCAGATGGCACATACTCATTTTTCATATCTCCTGAAATAATTCGAGCCTTCTCATTATCTTCTAGCTGAATTTTCAAGATATTGATGAGTAGTTTTTTAATCTTTCGATCATAAATTGGAGCGGTAACTTCAACCCTCCTATCTAGGTTTCTTAGCATCCAATCTGCCGAAGAGATAAAAACATCAGGATCTCCATCATTGTGGAAATAAGCAACCCTCGAGTGTTCTAAGAATCGGTCAACGATACTAATGCCTTTGATATTATCACTTATTCCAGGTACTCCAGGCACAAGCGAACAAATACCTCTAATTATTAAATCAATCTGCACACCAGATTGACTTGCTTCATAGAGTTTATCAATGAGATCTCTATCAACAAGGTTATTTAGTTTTAAAATGATCCTAGCCTCTCTACCTTTCTTTACATTGCGCATTTCTCGATTAATGAGACTTACGAAGCGATTCCGGGTATGGAAAGGAGATACAATCAGGTGATTATACCTTTTGATTTTGTAAGGGTTCTGGAAAAAGTCGAAAACTTTATGTACTTCGTTGGTAATACGCTTGTCTACAGTTAGCAATGAAACATCAGTATAGATTTGCGCTGTTCTTTCATGAAAATTTCCAGTGCCAACATGAGCGTATTGGATGATCCTATTCTTTACCTTCTTTGTGATCAAGATCAGTTTGGAATGCACTTTAAGACCTTGAATGCCAAATATTACTTTTACGCCTTCCTCTTGAAGCGTTTTTGCCCAACGTATATTATTTGCCTCATCAAACCGAGCCTGTAACTCTACAATTGCTGTAACTTCTTTTCCATTCTTCACAGCATTTATCAATGCATTAATGACTTTAGAGTTTCGCGCTACACGATAAAGGTTGATTTTGATAGCTGTTACGTTTGGATGAATGGCTGCTTCTCTGAGGAAATCAATGAGGTAATTGAAAGATTGAAATGGATAATGCAATAAAATATCTTGCTTTTGTACGGCCTCCATAATACTCCTAGAACCTATTAGTTTTGAATGTTCCAGGGGTTCAAGGTTTTTGTAATAATACTTTTTGGAATTGACTTTGGGAAAATCAATAAAGTCCCTAAAATTATGATAGCGACCTCCGGGAATAATATTTTCATCCGATTTCAGCCCAAGTTTTTTGGTGATAAAGTTCAAAAATTCAGTCGGTATGTTTTGATCATAAACAAAGCGTACCGGATCTGCTACTTTTCTATTTTTTAAACTTTTAGAAATTTTATCGATGAAGCTTTTATTGAAATCGTCATCGATATCCAATTCCGCATCACGAGTTATTTTAATGGTATAAGCTTTTATCTTTTTAAACTTGAAAAAGGAAAAGATATCATGCAAATAATGTCGAATAATGTCCTCAAGAATGATGATAAACTTTTGACCACCTTCAGATGGTATCTGAACGAATCTTGGTAAAACATTCGTTGGTATTTCAATTAAAGCATACTCGGCCTTGACTTCTTCATCAATTCCTGAAAGATGAATGGCTAAATAAATGGCATCATTTTTCAACCATGGAAATTCATCT
>JALEGO010000809.1 GCA_022763165.1 Flavobacteriales bacterium | reverse complement strand
TTCCGCTAAAGTGATAATAACCACCATAGTACTGCCGATATTCATCTTCTTTGTCCCATGGATGTGAGTACCCTGATTTGGTGACAAGGAAAAAGGTATGATCGGACTTGCTCAGGTTAAAACGCAGATCTAAAAATGTTGGAACCATCAAATAATCAAAATTCTCAAAACCAAAACCGAATCCTACAATAAAGCGTTCATCAAACTGGTAACCAATTGTATGCTGCATGTTTACAGCTACGGTTGACTTGGGACTCTGGTAATAAAAAGGATCAATGATGTGATAAGAGTTGTTCGTTGGATTAATATGCATACCTAAGCTAGAAGCCATCATTAACCCCTTTGATTTTCCAAGCTCGAAGAAACCCTTCTTTGCTTTTGTACTATCAGAATCAATTGCAAATGCATGATCCATTGAAATGATCAATATTGCTAATGCGAGTGTTGTATAAATGATTATTGTTTTCATCTCTTATTTAGTTTTTGAAGGAGGAATGCTTTGGTCGCATTCCCCCAATAGATAGGAATTAAATTTTTTAGTTTACAGGTATGGTCGAACGAAGACTCATTTGTGATAAATCAGAATAATCGTACTGATACAAGCCATCACTTCCAATAAGCATTAAATTTCCTTGAGTAGGTATTACATCAAATCCATTTATATCATTGAAATGTTGTAGTTGGTTTTGATCAATTTCATGAACATTTTGAATATCGTATACTTTTAATCCGGCATCCCCATCGCATAAGAATAAAGTATTGTTATCAATTCCTAAACCGTGTGGGTTCTCCATGGAATAAGTTTTTTCCAAATACGGATTGAATATGTCTGATATATTTACAACATCAAGTTGATTGGTAAATCCTGCGCAAGCGTTCCCAGATCTCAAGGTAACATAGGCATAATCCCCACTTACTGCCACAGGATCGCATGAAGTCATATGGTTGAAACTTGATATTTCAACTGGAATTGCTGGATTGTCCAATCCGTAAATTAACATTCCTGTGGTCGTTCCAATAAAAAGATTCCCCTCATATGGAAACAATGTCTCCATATTGCGCCATGTCGCCAATTCATTGACTACAGAAAAATTATTCATATCCACAGTTTTAAGGTTCCATTGATCAATGACATATAAATAATTAGCGCTACAAGTGAACCTGGACATTGACCCAGCTATTCCTGTACTAGCATTTCTTCCTCCATTTGATTCCGTGCTGCTTTCCGCAAAAGTTGTGGTCAATGGGCCATCAGCTTGAATACCAACTCCATCCTCTAAAAACCAATTGCAATCGATACACTGTCGTCCATAGTCATATGTACTTGAAAGTTCAGTGCGTTCCTGAACATTGTGAACCGCCCACGCTACAACTACGGCATTCGTATCCTTTAAACCATACACTGGATAGTTGTTTTCAAAGGCAGGAAATGACTCCATAAATACATCTTCAATACGATCAATCTGTTGCACATTTGTTGGATCTGAAACATCAATTGTCACTAAGTCGGTATAAGAATCTGCGTAAAGGGTGTTCCCCTTGACAACCAAGTCCCTATTTCCTGGAATGCTGATGTAGGCGATATTTGAGGGAGCATCTGGATTAGAATTGTCTACAATATGAATTCCATTGAGTCGATCATTAATAAATAAATACTGATCCTTGTAGAATATTTTCCCTGGGTTGCTTAACGGCTGAGCGGGCATAGATTGAATGGCATTTTCAAATGCTTCTTCAGACATATAGACCGGTACGTTTGCCATAAAATTTCTTTCCTGAATAATCTTATCCTTACACCCAGTAATTGTTAAAATAGCAAGGATAAAAATGACACTCATGTTTTTCATCTTCATAATTTTAGTTTTAGCATTAGACATTTTTAAGTTAGATACAATGTCTTTTTAAATGGTTGCATCTCAAATCAAACAATTCCAATTCGCTATGGATAAAGCAGTGCGAGCTTGGATCTTCAAAAGGAAAGCATAACTTTGGACGAGATGATCGAAACGAGCCTTAGAACCATCATTCAAACGCGAGTAAATTTCGTAAGCTTGATGGAAAACTTATCTCTATCTGAACTCAATCACATCCCTGAAGGATTCAGCAACAATATAATTTGGAATTTTGGGCACATTGTTGTGATTCAACAACTGTTATGTTATAGGCTTTCTGGCTTAGAAACACTCATTCATGAACAATTCATTGATAGTTATAAAAATGGAAGTAAACCGGTTAAGGCAGTTGGCCAAGATCAATATGACATCATGAAAGAACTTTCAGGGCAACTCATTGAAAAATTCATTTACGATCTCAAAGAGAAAAAATTCGGTAATTACAGACCCTACACTACGCAATATAATATTACGATTCAAAACATTCAGGAAGCTATACACTTTAATGCAATTCACGAATCCCTTCATTTAGGATATGCATTGGCTTTAAGAAAAGCCATTAAGGTTGGAAATCAGAATTAGAGTTATTCTGAAATAAATATTTTTTGAACTTCTTTAACTCCAGATCTGCTTATCGTAGTTATGATATACACATTCGTGGATTCAAGGCGAACAGGCAAATAATTATTATTCAAATTTGACCTTGAAATAATAGATCTACCCAGTAAATCTGTAATTTCTAATTGTCTAATATTTTCTTCAAAATAAAGGTTCGAGTTGTCATAGTATATTTCTATTTCCTCTTGCATTTCATCAATAGATGTAAGGATAACTGGACGTGGGTTAGGATGTTTGTATTTTCTGAAAAACTCCCAAATAACCTCACTAGCATCAAAATCTTTACAAGTCGGACCATTCAAGATATTGTTATTTGAAGATCCAGGCCATTGATGACCTCCATTTTGAACAATGTATAAAAGATGCTCGGCACTATCGTTACAATTATCATGTGAGTTTATCGTAGCCGTACACAAATCAAATAGATTGGAATTTGGTACAATGCTAATGCCAGGTATGATGTCACAATTATTGAGACCAGCCCAATACTCTGTTAGAAATATGATTCCCAAATAAATATTTGTTCCCGTGAAAGGAACCGTATTGTCGCTTGTTCCATGAATATGCAAACAAGGTGCAACGTATCCCGGATTACAGAGTCCTTGCTGCACAAAGTTCATGGCGCCAGAGACTGGTGCGATGGCTGCAATTCGATCGGACAACTCGCAAGCCAAAGTGTAAGACATGAAGCCTCCGTTGGAAAAACCAGTTGAATAAACTCTACTTAAGTCAATACCGTGGGACCAATATAATTCATCTATTAAAGAAGATAAAAAGCCGATATCATCAACACCTGTTCCAAACATAGCATTCCAATGAGTTCCCGACAATCCGGTTAATGTATCGACTGTACCTTGAGGATAAACAACAAAAAAGTTCGCAGTATCAGCTATGTCATTAAATTTTGTCTTGTCCATTTGATCATCATGAGTCCTCATCCATCCATGCATATTAATGACCAAAGGCAGACTATCGCCTGGATTGTAACCGCTTGGTGTAAAAAGTTTGTATTCTCTCGTAAGTCCATTGTGTACTAGAGTATGAGTACTCACCTGAGCACTAAGGAATGAAAAAGAAAACACAAAACAACTCAAAAATAAGATCCTCATAGCCAATTGTTTAATCTGAATTTTGCAAAGTTAATGATAAAGATAGCTCCTCAAAAGTATTTTTTTCGGCAATAAAAAAATAACTTTATAATACTTGTACCATGATGAAATTAACCTCTATTGCAATACTACTGGCAGTATCAGTTCAAGCTCAAGTTGTTTTGAACGATCGCTATAAAAAGTCTGAGTTTACCGTTTTAAAAATGTCCGATGTACTGTACAGTCCCAATACACCTAATATTGGAGATTTAACACCCAACGAGACCGAAATCGATCCAAAAGATCTGGTTATGGACATCTACCTGCCTGATGCAGATACATTCAATCTAAAGCCAGCGGTCATCTGTGCGCATGGAGGAGGTTTTGTTGCTGGTTCAAAAGACAATCAAGATATAGTAGCATTCTGTGATTCATTGGCAAAGAAAGGATATGTGGCAGTTACAATACAATACAGACTAGGTATTAATTTAATAGATGGAAAAAGTCCCATCCGTGCTGTATATCGGGCCATACAAGATGGCCGATCTGCTGTTCGTTTTTTACGAGCAAACGCAACTACATTTGGTATCGACACCACAAACATATATATGCTGGGCTCAAGTGCCGGAGCTTTCATAGGCCTACATAATCTTTATGTCAGAAATGCTAACGAAATTCCATCACAGGTAAATGCTTACCAGTGGTTATTTCAAACCGCCCCAGACCTCGGCCCATTGGATACTGGACTCTACATGAACCATTCAGGAAATATCAATGGACTAATTTCATTATGGGGTGGATTATATGACATCAATTCTATCAACCCTAGCGAAGACTTTCCTGTTTTATTAGTTCATGGTAAGAACGATATTATTGTATACTATGATAAAAATGGGCCATTCTTGAATCTTGTACCTTCATTTCCGGATGTATATGGTAGTAAACGAATACATGAAAGATTGGATAGTCTTGGTATTGACCATGAGACCTATTTTGTTGATGGCGAAGGCCATGAATTTTATGGTGTCACAAATGGGAATTTCGGATTAACTGGACCAAACGATTATTGGGATACAGTTAATCAAAAAGTAGTCGATTTCTGTTATGGTATACATGCCCCAAAAGCAAATTTCACATATTCGAAAAATGGTTTGCATGTTAGCTATTTAGATCAAAGTACCAAAGGAAACCAGTTCCAATGGGATTTTGGAGATGGAACTTTTTCTACCTCGCAGTCTCCACAACATTCTTATTCAAGCCCTGGAACATATACGGTAACACAATATGTTCAAAGCATAAACCTAAGTTGGGACTCCATAACTTCTGTGATTTCTGTAGTGGCCAATCCTGTTGGAATTGAAAGACTAAATCACAATAGCATTCAGATAAAAAAGATCAATGAAAGCTTCGAGATAACCGTTCCAAACGACCAGAATGTGGGGAATGTTTCAGTTTATAACAATCTGGGGCAATTAATCTACGAAAAAAGACATCAGAATAGTTCTGTCGTTTTGGAGAATCTAGGTCCAACAATTCTTTTCATTCAACTTGAAGATTGGGGGTTTACAAGGAAAGTGTATTAGTCAATAAGTTTTGGTCATTGTTTCGGGAACAACAATGAGATAATCTGCCTTTTTCAGAGTTTCTTCATCTATGAAATCTACTCTGTCTGTGCTTAAGGTGCTTATCGTTCTAATATTCAATTCTGAATCTTGTTGCAGATACCAAAAGATTCCTTGATGATGATCCGAATGATAGTTACCATTAAAATGCAGAAAAATGCCTTTTTGTCTATTATTCAATATGTTTTCAGCCATGGCAGCATCTTTAACTGCCTGAGCAGCGCCAAGGTTTGGATTACTATGTCCAG
>JALEGO010000079.1 GCA_022763165.1 Flavobacteriales bacterium | reverse complement strand
TGCCACTCGGAAGATTAAAAACTTCCACATTATTATGATGGAGTATAAAGGATACAGCAGGATGTGCCAAGGCAATTCTCTGAAATTCTTCAAGAATGTGTCTTGTTTCAACCGCATCAGACTTTAAAAACTTACGTCTCGCAGGAACATTAAAAAAAAGATTTTTAATGGCGATGGATGTGCCAATAGCGGTTTGACATGCAGAATGGGATTTTATTTTAGACCCCTCTATTTGAACCTCAGTTCCAGTCTCAGAACTCTCAACACGAGTTTTTAAGTTTACATGGGCAATAGCCGCTATAGATGCCAAGGCTTCACCTCTAAACCCTTTGGTCGTTAGTTGAAAAAGATCCTGAGCTGATTGGATTTTTGAAGTGGCATGTCTCTCGAAACAAAGCTGAGCATCAGCTTCACTCATCCCTTTGCCATCATCAATAACTTGAATGAGGGACTTACCTGCATCTTTAATGATTATTTTTATGTTCTGTCCTCCTGCATCAATTGAATTTTCAAGAAGCTCTTTGATAACTGATGCTGGTCTCTGAATTACTTCTCCTGCAGCAATTTGGTTTGCCACGGAATCTGGTAATAACTGAATAAGGTTAGACATTAGGCGAATATCTAAAATATAAGTAAACCAAAAAAATTATAAACCCAGCTATAATGAACACCCTTCTATTTGAGCGATTTGCTCTACGATCAAATGACATTTTGTAAGCATCAATTTCCTCTTTGGCTTTTTTACCCTCTTCAGTAGATTCACTTTGAATTCTATCGATTCTTTCTTGAAGCTCTTCTCTTTGTTGATTGTAAAATCGAGGTTGATATTTGAACCCCTTGGGTTGTCTAGATTTAAAAATAGATGGAATTCGATGATTTCTCATTAAAACAAAACTAAAACTTTCTCTTCATTTGAACACGCATATTGTTGATATCTTCACCAATTTTAATCAATTTTACAGATCCATGAATGTAATTTCGGATTTCACCGTTATGATAGTAAAAGAATGAAGTTAAAGAGATACATAACATTAGTCGTACACATTGTTGTTATCTCAATTTTTGCCTTTGGCAGCACCTCCTACATTCAAAGGGATGATGCTGAAAATGATTTCCCATTGCAACTTGATTCCACTGCTTGGGTTGACTCTCTCATGAATAGAATGACCTTAGAACAAAAAATTGGTCAGTTGTTTATGGTTGCTGCCTATTCAAACAAGGGGCCTGAACATAAAAAAGAGATTTCTCGATTAGTGGAGGAATATGGTATCGGTGGATTGATTTTTTTTCAAGGGGGTCCTGTGCGTCAAGCGCAATTGACAAATTATTATCAAAGTAAAGCGAAAATCCCCCTACTAATTTCAATCGATGCAGAATGGGGATTAGCCATGAGGTTGGACAGCACTGTCAAATACCCAAGGCAAATGATGCTTGGTGCTATTGAGCATGATTCACTTGTATATGAGATGGGCAAAGACATTGCCACACAATGTAAAAGGCTCGGCATCCATGTCAACCTGGCACCCGTGGTTGATGTCAATAACAACCCAGACAATCCTGTAATCAACAGTCGGTCTTTTGGGGAGTCAAAAGAAAATGTAGCCAATAAGGGAGTGGCTTACATGCTTGGAATGCAGGATAACAATGTCATTGCCAATGCAAAACATTTTCCTGGACATGGAGATACTGACAAGGATTCTCACAAAACTCTGCCAATCATAAACCATGATAAAAAAAGGCTTGAAGAGATTGAGTTTTATCCTTTCCGAAAATTAATGGAGAAAGGTCTGGGTAGTATCATGATTGCTCATTTGTACGTTCCTGCTCTGGATTCAACCCCTAATGTAGCTACGACCCTCTCAAAAAAAATAGTAACAGACCTAGTTAAAAAGGAAATTGGTTTTGGAGGCTTGGTGTTTACGGATGCTCTCAATATGAAAGGTGTCAGTTCATTTTACAAACCAGGGGAGGTGGAACTCAAGGCTTTATTGGCTGGCAATGATGTTTTACTGTTTGCTGAGGATGTACCCACTGCCGTTAAAAAAATCAAAGATGCTATTGAAAGCGAGGAGATATCCGAATTAGAAATAAATGAGCGTTGTAAGAAAATTCTCATGGCCAAACAATGGGTAGGGTTAAATGATTATCGACCTGTCAAAATCAATGATTTAATATCAGACCTACATGATGTTAAATATGAAGTAACAAAGAGAAGATTGGTCGAAAATGCAATTACCATTGTTCAGAATAAAGAAAGCCTTATACCTCTGAGAAATTTGGAAACTATTAAGATTGCCTCTGTGGCCATCGGAGAAAAGAGTCAGAACACTTTTCAGAATACCCTTTCGAAGTATACTAAAGTTCATCATTTCGCCATTCGTAAAAAGCCCGCCAAGGCAGAGATTGACAAATTGATGACCAATTTAAAAGACTATGATGTCGTTATTGTGGGAATTCATAATACCAATAAGCGCCCAGTTTACAACTTTGGCGTAACTAAAGAATCAATTTCATTGATTGAACAGATATCCAGAGATAAAAAGACTGTAGTGTCTCTTTTTGCTAATCCGTATGCACTGAATAAATTTTATAAAACCGAAAACATTAACTCATTAGTAGTTGGATATGAAGATACTGATTTGTCTCAAGAATATGCTGCCCAAGCCATTTTTGGTGGTATAGCTGCTCGGGGTGCATTGCCAGTTAGCACAGATAAATTTGAGTTTGGTACAGGACATAAAATTCTGAAACCAATCAGAATGAAATATACAATTCCAGAGGATATGGGATTGAACGAAATAGACTTAGATGGTATAGACGAAATAGCGCTACAAGGAGTTTCTAATCAGGCCTATCCAGGATGTCAAGTTTTGGTAGCAAAGAATGGAGCCGTTATATATCAGAAGAGTTTTGGACATCACACTTACGAAGAGAAAATTGATGTTAAAAATGATGACATCTATGATTTGGCCTCTATCACCAAAATTGGTGCAAGCTTGGCTGCTATTATGAAAATGGAAAGTGATGGTTTGATCAATTTAGATAGTACGCTTGGACACTATATCCCGCATATAGTTGACACAACTCCTTACAAAGACTTGGTGCTAAGAGAGATATTAGCGCATCAATCAGGTTTGGTGGCATGGATACCCTTTTTTTACAAAACCCTGCACAAAGGAGAACCAAAATTTGACATCTATAGTAAAGCACCATCAGAAACATACAGCGTAAGAGTTGCAGAGGACTTTTATATCGTCAACAGCTACCATGATGAGATGATAAAAAGGATCTTATCTACAAGATTGGGGGAGAAGACCTATAAATACAGCGACTTGGGATATTATTTTTTTCAACTCATTATTGAACAGCTATCTGGAATGAAGTTAAATGAGTTTGTTGATAGCACCTTTTATAGAGAGCTTGGAATGACAACAACCGGATACTTGCCAAGAGAAAGATTCTCTCTTGATCGAATTCCACCAACAGAATATGACATGCTTTTCAGAAAACAGCTAGTTCATGGAGATGTGCATGATCCTGGAGCAGCAATGTTAGGAGGAGTAGGCGGGCACGCTGGACTTTTTTCAAATGCAAATGATCTCGCTAAGTTGATGCAAATGTACTTGAACTTCGGTACTTATGGAGGTAAAAGATATATCGCTGAGGAGACTCTAAAAGAGTTCTCCAAATGTCAATATTGTGATAATCACAACAGACGTGGTGCCGGATTTGATAAACCAGCTCCGCATGGCAGCC
>JALEGO010000808.1 GCA_022763165.1 Flavobacteriales bacterium | reverse complement strand
GTGTGCCGGTAGAAGATTTTTGATAAAAATAATTTCTTGTAGAATCAATCAGTGAAAAATCAATATCCAGATTGTCATAGTCTCTATACCACGCTACCTTTTTTGATGGATCCAATTTTATTAAACTTCTCCAGTATGTATTGGGCAGATTATATGGAACTTCTCCAGAAATTACAAAACCACTGAATACAGAGTAACATGGTGGTTGAAAGTTATAGTGAGGTTGCAGCTCTCTAGCTTCAAAAAAAGCACCTCCATATTCAATTTGAATGGCGTTTTGGGCAGTCCCATCAGCTGTGAGCGTTGCGAGAAATCCTTTGTCAGTATCCAGGCGTTTTCCTACAAAACCGAAACTAACTCCTGCGGCAAATGGAAGACTTCCATCATAATACATACTTACATCTCTAGTAATTTCATTACCCTCTACATCATATTGCTGAGAGTACAAAACTGTACCTGATTGATCTAACTGAACGTAGGTTAGATTTTCAGTATGTTGAGTGAGTTTGCTCCTGAACAAAACAGCTAATCTATAGGCAGTAACGTTGTTATCATAATATCTAAAGATTTGTGGATAATAGTCTTGTGCTACCGTTCCCACTGTTTTGGACCAATTAATATTTCCGTTATTGATGTCAACTGCCATGATATGGACATCTCCAAGTTGCCAATCATTTGTGTTGTCGTAAGATACTATGTAAACTGTCGTGCTAGTGGAAATAAAACGATGGGCTTTTATGTTACCAATTCCAGTATAGGTCTTTACCCAGTCAATCGGTCCACTTGTTTTTTTAACTGCAAAGAAAATTGTATCAGGACCAAGTTGTCCCAGAATACCCACACGCGCTCCAACTCCCGATGGATGCAAAAAATCCGTTTGTTGAACTTGAAAATCCCTTGTGGAGTCCACAGATGAAATGCCAAGGTATTGGCATAAACTGTAAGAACTTCCGGGTACACATGGAATTTGAGCTACTACTTTGTTTGTTGTAAAAAACACACAAAGCAAGCCCAATACGATGGTAGATATGTTAAATGTCCTAATCATATTGTTATCCTACTCCTCTCTGAAACGATGAATAGTTTTGTCGTAGATGTATACTGGACTTCCAGAACTCGGAGTTATTCTCAAGTCTCCAAATCTTACACCTCTACTTCTGAAATGAAATCTTACCTCAAGTGCATTCGCATCCAAACCTATCGGATAGACGAATTGTGCGGTAATAGTATTATTGGTTATACCATAATTTGTTGGATAAAATGGCCCAGCAATAGAATCAGTCTGTGGAAATCTTACTGATATGTAAGCGGTATCAGTATCACCTTGTACATTATTTGGTAGGAAATAAATATCTCTAACATCAACAGTCAAAGTATAGGTTTCTCCTTCAGTTGGAATTAAACAAGTCGTACAAGTATCTAAACAAGGATCTATAGGAACACAATCTGCACAAACCACAGTATCAAGATAAGATAAGCCCTGTTGTATAAGGCCTTGTGTTATAGGATTGCCAGAAAATGACATTTCACTATGATTTAAATTCTCGAATAGATAAAAAGTCTTATTGGCTGTAGAAGTTGTTGGCGTTACAGCTGGCTGCAGTAGGCAGGATGAAAAACTTGTGTCAACCACACCGAATACGAAATCAGTATTTCCAAAACCCTGATTGTAAATTCTACCAAAATATCGGTATCCATCCCTATACTCTAAGCGTTCTAAATTGTCCAAATTATAGTCAGTAATGAACTCTTTAGTCCAAACTCCAGTGCCGTTAAAGGTGTTATCCTTTACCTTGTATATTCGCTTGCTGAAGCCTCCATTGACGTATTTTAGATAGGTGAGGTAGAGATTTTTCTCAGAATCTGTGTTTAAAGATCGCAGACCACCGTTTGTCCAAGAAGCGTTGAGTTGGAATAAGTGCCTATTCCATTGCATGTTGATGTTCTCATCAAATTTTGTGATTACCAAATCTGTTACGTTTGGATTTTGAGTGAGATCAATTTTTTGACCAACAGTGGCGAAGTTCATATCATTTTCAGGACCGTTACATTCAAGATCATATGTTACAACATCTAATAACTCAGAGTTCATTGAATCCCCATCGGCCATATGAACTGCTCTCTGTAAGCTAGCATTGCGGTCAAGCGTAACAATTAGTCCGCTATTTAACGAATCAGTTCGATATGCTCCAACAGCTATATAGCCTGCACCAGAAAAGTCTTTTACTTTGTGATAATAGTCTTCATGTATTCCAACTACATATTCTGTCCGTTCATTAATATTTCCATTGTAGTCAATATTTATAAAACCCAAATTAAAAGTAGTATCTGTTATTCCCTTATTAAAGAAAAGATCGACTGTGGATTCTCCAGCTTGATTGAATAGAAATGGATTTCTATCGTCAAAACCGAAATCATATCTTTTGTGCCAGATTAGATTACCATTGGTTTGATCAAAACAATATAGCTCGAAATCTCCACTACCAACAAGATTGCTTTCCCCAACATTCGTATCAACCGCAAGAAGAATATTGCCATTGTCCAAAAGCTCTAAATCTCTTATGATTTTTGACTTAGTGTCATAAACATGTGTATTCCAGATGATTTCACCCATGTCATCGAGTCGCATAAGATTGATGTTATTGGCATTTTCAGTTGTGTTTGTTCTAAATCCAGCTGTAACCGTATGGTTATCAATCATGAGACCTTTCATGCCGTTGTTGTATTCAGCATCACCATACCATTTGTCAAATTCACAAATGTCCAATGGTAAAAGCGTTGATGTTGTATCTAGAACTTCTATAACTTTTTGAATAACATCGCTACAGGTACAAGCACCGTCTAAATATTCATATGTAAGTTCTACAGTATATTGCCCAGGAGTTGAATAAACATGTGTGGGATGTTGTTGTGTCGATGAGACACCATCACCAAAATCCCATGTCCACGATGGACTGGTTGCTTGGATCGTTGAACTTAAATCAAAAAATTTCACACCATCAGACAGACAAGTCGATGTATAGGAGAAATTCGCTGTGTCTAAACAAGTGCTTCCATTGCAGCCATTTAACCTTGGATAGTCTGATGTTAAATACCCCGGGTTAGTCGTTGTAACGTTGTAGTTAGAATTAGATGGAGAAGACAATGTTTGCCTAGTAACCGTGATTGTAGTAATCGTAAAAGGACTTCCAGTTTGAAAAGAAAGTCCTGTGCTGGGCGTTTCAAAGTTACAATTTGTTAAAGTGCTATCCACAGCAGCAACAATTACATCGGAATTTCCAAAACCCGTGCAAACGTCATCTGCACCCATGAATACAAGTTTATCACCAATAACATCTCCGCTTCGCATGAATCTGGTGCTGTAAGAATTAAAAAGTGCTTCTTTCACAATTACTCCTTGAGAGTTGATGCGTAGAATATTTGAAGTCCCGCTATTATGGCTGGTCATAAATATATTGCCATTACCATCATCAGCAAACGTGACACCTTCAATTGACAAAGCTCCATGATTCGGAATATAATGATTCCAAAGAGTGTTCCAGTTCGCATCGAATTTTGTAATGTATAAATCAGAATTAACAGATGACGTCAATAGATAATCACCTTGTGTTGTTTCAAATACTTCTCTATTGAAAGTCACAGCACCACAATTCACTTCTTGAGCCATTAAAACATTTCCATTTAGGTCGATTTGAAAAATTGTTTGAACTGAGGAGGGAGAAAACTTTCTACTTGTTATCAAAAAGCCGTCAATGTTGTTCGAACTATTGAAAGTTTGAGAAATATAAACGTCAGTTCCGTTGGAGTGTTGAACTGAATATTCGTAGTGCCATACGGTATTTCCAGAGTTGTTCAATCTTACAATACCCATTTCATCATTCCCTTGTGTGCCACTCAGATTCATTGAATACACTATGACAATGTCATTTAAGTAGTAGGTCATTTTAGGGTGAAAGTATCCTCCTGTTATATTATAAGTTTTGGACCAATTCTGATTTCCGTTCTGGTCGAATGATATCAAATCAAAATGGTCATGTTGATGTCCTTGTGTTGTATTTGCGGCTTGGAGTACAATAATATTTCTGTTTGGTAAAACCATAACATCATAAACCACATCAGGAATGTTCAAGTCGTTTTGCCATAAGACGTCACCATTTTGATCCAATTTGAAAAGAACTTTATCGGTATTTGAAAAAATGACGAACTCACCATTTTGGCTATCATAATCGGATAAAGTGTTTTCCCTATTAAAAGGATGGTTATAATCACTATTTCCAAACATTTTTACAAATTCACTAGGGGTGATTTGTGAAAAAACTGAGCAAGTAAAGAGTGCTAAAACGAGGGCATATGTTACTCTTCTTATCATAATGTTCTTTTGATTAAAACTTTAATCTTCTATTGCTTTCTTATGTGAGTTCGTGTTTCTTGAATGGTCATGACACCTCTCTCGGTTTCTTTTTTCACTCTTGTGAGCTTACCTTCCTCATCATATTCATAAAAAGTGGCATAATTTCTCTCATCCAATTCTGCAACTAACCTAAGCGATACAGGGTCATAAACATAAGACTTGGCATTCCCATCAAAAGGATAAATTCTTATATCATCAAAATAGACATCACCACCAGCCGAACCTAAGTTTAACGAAAGTTGGGTTGCATTAACCGGGATAACAAATTCCTCTTCTATTCTTTGCCAACCGTCTATTATGATACCAGAAGGCTTAAAAGGACCTACAGAACCACTTGGTTGGAAGTTAAGTGAGATTTCTGGATCATCATAATTGGTGGTTGTCGGTCCAGCATTTGCTTGTTTGGACCAGGCCTCAAGTATGTACTTTTTGCCGGGTGTAGGTGCAAAAGAACCGATACAGTCTTCACATGGAGCACTAACACAACCAGCATCATCAACGATGATTGAATAAGTGAAAACTTGTGTTCCATTAATTGGACAGTGATCATCTTGCACCGTAACAGTAAATACATATGGAGTAGAACTTATATCTGTAGCTGTTGGAGTCCAACAGAAAGTCGCATTTGGATTAGGTGAATTATTGTTTGATACCGAAAATGTACCAGCTGGTATGCCATTATTCCAACTAACAAAAACATCGTCATTGTCGTTATCCGATACTTTAATATTGAAACAGGCTTGTTCATCAGGACAAATAGTCAAATTGTAATTTGTCGAGCCATCTACCCCACTTGCTGTTGGCAAGGTATTGTTGCTACAGTAAGGGCCAATGTTAAATTGAAGATCACGAGTTACATAACCAATGAGCTGTCCATTACGCCATTCTTCAACCCGAACTGCTCCAATAACCGTTTGTGAGCCTTGAGGAGTGAAATTTATGGCTCCCGTGTTTTGATCTATTGTTGGTGGAGTAGAAGTAGTAACAACAAAATTATTAGCATCGTACCCATTGGTCCAATTCACAGGATCATTTATTCCTTCTAGAGGATCTGTAAATGAATATTGTAGTACATCCCCATCAGAATCAGTTGCGCCATGATTGAATGAAAAGTTTTGATTTTGGCATAGGAAGCCAAAGGGAGCATTTGAAAAAGTAGGGGAGGAGTTACTAATCGTATTATTCAACATCGATTCGATGTGGAAATCACCGCCACCGCTGCCATTATTGATGTTATCTATGTTATTGTTTCTTGCATTCCTGTTAAATGATAAAATCCAATCATTACATGCTCCTGGAAGACTAATCACTCCTTCATATATAACAACTTCTATACCAGCACTCTGACCGCCATTGCAATTAGATGATCCGGAACAATCTAAAGTCAGAAAAGTGGTTCTAGATGGATCTCTTGGAATATTAAAATTTTCACTATTAAAACAGCTTGATCGAGCATTGATTTGGGCTATATCATTTTCTTGAATTACTTGACCTGAACAATCCCTGTATATGGTAAGTGTTACTCTAAAATCTCCATTAGGAAGTCTTTCATAAAGTAAGTCTCCTCCAGCAAGGTGAGATCCATAGGTACAAATCGTTGATAACGAAATGAATAATACAACGCTTAATTTTTGTATAATTTGCTTAGTTTTTTTCAATCTCATAATTTACGTCTTGTATTTCAACTTCATAAGGTGATTTTGTAGAGTACTGTCTTATCGCAGTACAACCGGCAGCATCTGTGATGATGACATCTACGGTCCATCCTGTGCCAGTAATTTTAAGTCCACCATTTGCCGCCCATGGCATAATCACTGGAAAACCACTTACAACATTCCATTCATATTCGTATGGTGCTGTTCCATGCTCTGCCTCTACATAAACGACATTCGAATTGATTCCACCACTGGCAAAATCTACTTCTAGTAGGCACTCTTCAAGTTCGCAACTTTCCAAATCCTTGTTCATAGTGACTGTAGTACCAGATGCTACCTTGATACTGTTCCAGCCAGAATGTGCTTCGTCATCTGAAACATACTGTGGGTCAAACTTAAAATGTCCGTCAATACATGGATTAAATGCATAATCTTCAAAGCTATCAAAACCAGATTCTCTATGTCTTGCGTTGGCTCCTATGAAGGTTGGTAATGTACCATTAAAACCAAATATAGCTGAAGAGTATCGTCCAAGAGCATCTCTGTTTTCAAGCTCCTGACCAAGGGGACTGTATTCAGAAACCTCTGATGTAAATACCCAGTTCTTAATGTCTTTTACCCAAGTACCATCACTTTGAACTTTATAGAATGGCTTGAAAGAAGTAAGGAGACCATCTTCTCTAATATTGGTGTTATTGTTGTAATTAGATCTGGATCTTTCAGTAAGGTAAGATTGAGACCTTTTTACACGCCAGTTGCCTCTTCTACCAACAGCATACGGATTGTTCCCTTCAATAATGTCATCAGCAAAACAATCACAATAGGTTCTCCAAACATCTGTGTATTCAGTGGCGCCAGCAGCCAATACCTTTTCATAGGTATTTGTTTGAATGCTATTTATTGGGTTTTCCCTAGTCGTAATTTCCGCCATTGCGGTAGAGGGTGCATTTTTATTTCCACTTCTCATTACTCTATAATTAGAGCCAGAGGCAGGAGAGTTATCCTTGGTTGTAGCAGTGAATGAGTTATGATCAACATGAGTGACCCAAGCCTTTTCGCCACCAGCAATAGCCAATTCGTCTCCCTCTGAGAAATATTTATCTGCATTTGGCAAACTAACCTCTCCGTTTTGATTAAATGGCATATTGTCAACTACCATATTTACATTCTTGTAATTATTTCCCAGTTGTTTATAATACCAATTAGCAGGAAATTTCAATGCGTAAACATGATCGTTAAAATCTGTTATAGTTTGCGTGAGAAGCACTTCACCTGTTTCGGCATCATAAGCAAGGTTTTTGGTGCTTACAACCGAGCCAAGATCTTCAGCTATGACCTCCTCAAGGAGTCCCATTTTTTGAACAACCTTGGTTGTAGTTGTACTTCTGAATCGCGTCTCTTCCTTATTTATTTTCGGCCAAAGCATAGGTATTAACCAAGGCCATGGAACCGGAGGTGTAAAGAAAGTCTCCAAATTAAACGCTCCACTGTACGAATTGAAGTTCGTTTGTTGGTGCCTAAAATCAACAACCATATCATGGAAGACGCCTATCTCTTCTACTGACGAAGATCCATCTGGATGTATTACAGTAGCGTTGTTTGAAACTCTTTGATGTCCATCTAAATATGGTTGACTTTGATACTTATATGCAACCGAAGAAATCGGAGTTGTTTTGTCTTCCTGATATACCTTTTTTCCTTTTGCTTTACCATGCATATCATTCAATTCAATATAAAAACCCTGACTTACAGTCATGTGGTCCTTAGATGCAAGATTTAACAAAGAAGCGATACTGAATGGATCGGTTTTCTGTGGTATATCATCAACCTCTGTGCGCTTGGTGTATGTTGGGAAGTCTTTTGCTGTAAAAAACTCATGCTCAACTTTACCAGTTGCATGTCTATTGACATTTTGTCTTTGAAGGTTCTGTACAATCACTCTGGAATAACCTACAGATGGAGTTGGGAAAAAGGATTCGCCAAAAGGTTCCTCTAGATAAAACTGCTCATCTGGAACAAGCAAGTTCTCTTTTTCAAAGAATATTGGTTTTTTCCACGGGTTTTCATCACCACCAATATGTGGTTCATATGATGCGACACCACTTGAAGTACCATCTTCTAATGTATAGTAGTACTCTTGTCCATATTCCATTGTTCGATGACCGCTATTGGCTGGAGTCATATTAGCCCATTCATCGCTTGAAGTAATCTTTTTCACTCTGCAATTACCACCTAGTTTAGCGTACGATGGATTGTTCAATTTTATCCATGATTTGTGAGTTTTGAATTTCTCTCCACACCCATTGTCTTGGTATTTTTTAGTGTAGTAACCTCGAATGCCTTCATCGAATGCATTTAAAAAGCTAGACCCTAATATTGCGTTTAAGATGTCCGCACCTAATCCTTGATCCGGATCAACACCTGGCTGAGAATTCATTAACTTAGAAAGGTTCTTTGAACCTAAGTTGATTGCTGCCATGGATGCAGGGCTGTACTCTCTGTTAGAAGTGGATTTAAATTCAATACCTTTCATTTTCACATATCCGTAATCCGTTCCACCGATATTTACAACTCCTTTCGCATTGACACCTGATTCGACCTCACCATAGCCAGACACATAATCAAAGTATGGATCACCACTAGATGACTTTATTTGTGTCAAAAATCTGAAGTAGAGTAAATCGATATCTTCAAAATAATCATCAATATTGTTATAACCATCCTGTAGTTCGAAGATCAAAAAGTTTGGTCTTAAACCAGCTCCAGATCCATTCAAATCTTTAGATTCGATAGCAGATGATATTGAGGTGCTTGATGTCGGTGGATTGTTAATATCATCACCACCAATTCCAACAACTTTGAACATTTGCTGGGCTCTTTTATGTTGCACGTATGCATAATCATCACTTTCGTAATCCACATTGATTTTACCTCCAGAAGGCAGTCCAATATTTGTCAGTGTCCAAGCAGATGTGTATTGATCAGCAAGTGCTTTGTCCTGATCAACGTAAGGAAACTCAGCATTGGTTAAAGGTGCATTGGCAGCACATCCGGCAGATGAACTTGGTTTGTAACAACCCCATCTATCATAACCTTTAGGATCATAATTTGGATTTAGACCGTTGTATTCAAAATTGTATGGGCTAAATCGTGCTTTGTTAGACCCTTGATGTGTGAAGAAAATGCTGGTCAGTGTTAGCTTTCCTTCGTTTTGGTTTGGATTGTTAGGTACTTGTTGACATAAAGAATAATCATATCTAAAGTGCACTCTTTTCAATGGAGGGTTACTACCATTAGAGGCTATGTAGTCTGGTTTTGAATATAGACTGATGCTATCAAGCTTTTGCATCGAAACAGAATTGTCAACACCACCATCTCTTCCAGCCACTGCGTGAGCGTCATTTCTGTCCGAGGTATGGAAAATTGCAATGTGATTTTTGGTTACTATCGTATCTAAGTAATACAGATCCTTTTGACCATAAATAAAACTTGCTTTATCATCATTAGGATCAGACTTTAGACCCTCATTATATGTTGCTTTGTTTGCATCAAAAGGTGTTCTCCAGGCATAGTTTGAAACCGTTTTATAAGTGAATCTTGTATAATTACCAATATCATTATCACTTGGGCCATCGATCCCATCAACATCAACATAGTCATTGCTAAGTACTGAAGTTAACAGATATGAATGTGCATAGGCAGGAGTATTTACTGAAGTGTAGTAATGATCTCTACCACTTCTATTCTCAATTGAACTTTGCTGTTGTGAATAGGAAGCTAATCCAGTATTACAGTTGCCATTTCCATCATCGATAGAGAAAGTAACTTCTTCTTGCATGTTATTATATGCTGGTTGCCCATAAACATATCTTGCACCTCCAGGTTGAACTGAGCTTATTTCTCCAATATGATGTCCAGGATATGCCCCAATGCTTTGTTCAATGCCGTAAGTCTGTTTTTCATCATTTGTTAGATAGGCAAATGACTGAGATCGGCCATCTCTATTCTCTTTGTAGTTTTTCGGAATCGGGAACGTGGAACCGTTATAATCTTCAAATTTGGAAACGGCTCTAACACAGTAATCTCCACATTTTTCTATGTCAACATGAACCGGTTCATACCCGCCCATTGAAGCTATGAAATTGGGATTTTTTTCAACGGTTCTGTCACCAGCTGACTTAAAATAAAACTTCTCATAGCTTATATCATCCCCAGTACTTCTTGATTTCAATTTTTGAAGGGCATCATTGTCATTTTCCCAATTGTGTGTCCTTGTGTTGGTGCTATGAACAGCGACATCAACACCAACGTGTACCGTATTTCCACCTCCAATTTCAGCTCCAAGAGAGAAATCATCGCTTGTAGATTGGTTCTTAACATCATAGACATATCCAACATCATTTCTCATGGTTCTGAAGCTGCCCCCAGCGCCCTGAGCAGCCATAGAATAAACGTCATGTGTGTAACTGACGAGACCTAATGCAGGAGTAGTAGGCATATAAATTCCATCCTTCTCTCTATTGAAATCATGAATCGCATAGGGATTATCCTGTCCAAGGTCAGTATGCATATAACCATAAGCAGGGTTATCTGTTTCATTGTCTCTCAACCATTCACTCGATAAATATCCTTCAATCCAACCATTCCCATGTGCTATAAAAATCTCACCTCCAGCGGTAAATCTACCAGAAGCTGCAAAGGTCTGTCGAGACAGATTAACAGAGGGTATATAAGTAGGAGTACCAAAATCAAAATTGGCAGATCTATTAGTGGAACTAGGGTATTTTACCTGCTGATCCTTATTCTTTCCCGCATTCATTTGTACCCTTTGGACATCTTTATAGCCAGTAATAGAAAGTTGTTTCAAACCAGCGCGACTATTAAAAGATGTTCCCAGTTTAAACCCAAGAGTGGTAATCGAATGATCTCCATCTTTATTGAGAATTTTTGTTTTTTCTCTAGAAAATCCAGCACTTGGTGAAATGGAGAGACCATTGTTGCTACTTGAGTTCAAACCTAACCCTAGGTTAAGAGCTCCTTTAGACTTGTCGCCTATGGATAGCGCTACGCTGAAACCTTGATCCATTCCAACTCCATTATAATTGTTGTAATTCAATCCTAGGGAATATCCAAGTTGTAGTCCGTCCCATCCTGCTATTTCAACTCCAACACCAGCCTTAGCGCCAAAGGTTCTGTTAGGTTTCATATACATTTCTTTGTGGATGGTGTCACCCTGGAAATCATCAGGTATACCTCTCATTTGTCTGTTAATCACCCCTGGGTTTAGATTCCATCCAAGTCCTACCCAAGATGCTTCTTGATCCATTGTAACCCCAGAGTTGTAAGCAATGTTGATAGGATATCCGTCAACTGATAGAAGCGGGATGTTATAGCTAAAATCACCTGAGAACAAGTTCACCATATCGGAAGTCCCGATAGGAGTGAAGCTTTGTACTTCAGGCTGACTTGGTCCGCCTGTTAAAGCATAAGAATTGTACGGTGCTACGGTTTGGAACAATAGTAAAATAGCCATGAAAATAGCCATTGCCTTTCTACAGAATTGTTTGAAAACCTTGATATGTTTCTTTTTCAGTTTCATAATCATACTTCCAGATTAGGTAAGTTTATCTGCGATATTGGATCAAATTTAACTTTGATAATGCCCTTGTTAAATACGTTATCTTGAAATTCAAAAATAATATCTTCATTGAGTTGTAGCTTATTCATTTCAAAAGCTGCTAACAATCGAATGTGAGGAACAACGTCAAAGTTCCTTTCAAAATGACTTATTGCGCAGGCTGTCGTGCCCTCACTTTGTGAAATTTTTATGTCTTTATCCGCGTCAAATGCATAATACTTGATTCGAGCATCATATTCATCTGCATTGGAAAGGTTGTATTTAAGAAGTTCTGACTGTTGCTGTGGATTGGTTATTTGAATTTGGAAATACACCAGTTCGCTATAGTTTTCCATGCTTTTCTTTAGCTTTTCATTATCAATCTGGTTGCCCATTTCCTTAAGTGCTAAGTATTCATGAGGAAGATAGGAAATAGTAAAAGCCAGTTCTCCAACCTCTTTAGTTTTGATAAGGTTGTTCTCCTTAAGAACTTGATCAAACTCTTTAATCAATTCCTTCTTGACGGTTTCACCCACTTGGGTTTTGGGAATAGAAGCCTCTTCTCCAATATTTTCTTGGCAGCAAAAT
>JALEGO010000807.1 GCA_022763165.1 Flavobacteriales bacterium | reverse complement strand
TGTCTCGCAAGGAATAGATTTTATCGTTTGTTTCAATCATAACTGCGAGGGCAAATATAAGCACCAAAAGTGCAGCTTTGTGATAAACTGATAGAGGCACTTTTATATTTCATTTAATTTAGTCGCTCAAAACATCATTTATGGATTCATTATCAACAATTTATTATGGTAACTCATTAAAGCAGTGGCTTATTTCGGGAGGTATTATCTTGGGGTCCCTGATTGCTGGTAAAATGCTGTATTGGTTATTTAATAGGGTTTTCAAGCAGCTTACCAAAAAGACAGAAACGAAACTTGATGACATTATTGTGGATATGATTGAAGAACCCATTGTCGCAATTTTGGTGATTATAGGCTCATGGTATGCTATTGATTTGCTCACATTTACCGAAGCGGTGGGCAATTTTATCGACAAGTCATTAGGTGCAGCTATTACTCTGACTGTAACATGGCTTATCATAAGGCTTATTGATGCAATTATTGAGGAATATGTTGTGCCGCTAACGGAGAAAACCGAAACTGATTTCGATGATCAAATATTACCTATAGCAAGAAGGGGCTTTAAAGGTGTCGCATGGATCATTGGAATTATTGTGGCTTTGAATAATGCAGGTTTCGATGTAATGGCATTGATAGCCGGTTTGGGAATTGGAGGTTTGGCCCTAGCTATGGCAGCTAAGGATACTGTTTCAAATTTTTTTGGAAGCTTGACTGTTTTTGTAGATCAACCGTTTAAAATAAATGATAGAATCGTTATTGCTGGTTATGATGGCTTTATAGACGAAATTGGGCTTCGTAGTACCCGCCTTAGAACACTGGAAGGTCGAACAGTTACCATACCCAATGCAAAATTTACCGATGGTATCGTGGAGAACATAAGCAGTGAGCCCTCCAGGAAAGTAAGTTTAAAACTAGGCTTAACCTATGACATGGATGCTCAAAAGGTTTCGGAAGCCATGAATCTACTCAAAGAAATTAATGCCGGGAATAGTAATACTGAGGATCGAACAATTATAGGTTTTACGGAATTTGGGGACTTTGCTCTTGGTATTTTATTCATTTATTACATTAAACCTGGTGAAGATATTATTCAGACTCAAACAAACATTAACCTTGAAATTCTTGAAAAGTTTGCTTCAAAAGGATTAGAATTCGCCTTCCCAACACAAACCATACACAGCATTACAAGCTAATCATAATCAGTTAATAGATTGGGGGCTTCAGTTAACCCTCTATTTCTTCAACTGTACAAGGGCTTTGTAAATTTGATGGGTCTTCTGAAGAAGAATTTATGTGCTCCATTATTTTCAATATTGAAACCATAAATGACATTGGATGAAAACAGACTCGGCTTTTGCGGAGAATTAGTGTAAGATATTCTAATTTTGTCCGCTTCAAAAAGGGAATATAATGAATTGGAATGATGTTTTAAGATATGTAAACCAAGGCAATTTGGAACCGGATAGAAGAGTGGAAAAGTCTGAACAAGAATGGAAAGAAATTTTAACACCGGAACAATTTAGAATCACTCGACAAAAGGGAACTGAGGCTGCCGGATCCGGAGCACTATGTAAAGCATATGATCCAGGAATATATAATTGCATTTGCTGTGATACCAACTTATTCGATTCAACAATAAAGTTTGATTCTGGCACGGGATGGCCCAGTTTTACGCAACCAATAAAAGACAATGCGATCAAGTATGAAAAGGATACCTCTTACGGAATGATTAGGGTAGAGGTAATGTGTAATACTTGTGACGCCCATTTGGGTCATATATTTCCAGATGGACCTGAACCAAGTGGCTTAAGGTATTGCATTAATTCTGAATCTCTTAGATTAAATAAAACAAATAAAGTATAGATCAAATAACCTAACAGAAAACCTAAACACCACTGCCATGCTCAAAAAAATACGATTTATAATTGTTGCAATACTTTTTATAATCTCCACTTATTCATTCGGACAATCACTTATCCCAATTCCTTCGCCATCAGGATATGATGCAGAGTTTGCTGGTTTGTTTAGTGAGGCAGTGACGTATAAGAATAATGTGTATGGGATATTTAGAGAGAACCCAAACGGAAATCCTCCAACATGGACTTTATTTAAATATGACGGGAACTCGTTAATTGAAATTCCAGCACCTCAAGGATATAATTATTACTCTTTCAACTCCAGTACTTTTTTTAATCAACATTCAATGTTGCATATAAGATTACAAGACACCAGCTCTTCAGAACTGGTGCTGGCTCAATTTGATGGTGCTAATTTTAATGTTTTCCCAAATAATCAAGCCTTATTTCCTTTGCAGGGGTTTACTGGTAAATTATGCGATTACAATGGTTTTTCGTATTTAAGTTATACGCTTGGCTCAGGACCAAGGACTTTCATAAAATTCGATGGAATCACAATGGACACGGTACAGAATGTCCCAAACGGAATACCATCTAACGCTCTTGAGACGGGTGGATTGATGTATTTATTTTTTGGAAACAATTTGTACAAATTTGATGGAATAGACTTTACGTCTATTGCAGAGCCATCAGGATATACTTGGGATGCGCAACAGATTTTTTCTTCAGGCTCTGATATCTACTTGAGAGGATTTGATAGTAATACAGGAAACGGAACACTAATCCAATACGATGGAACAAATGTCAACGTTATTCCTTCTCCAGCCGGATACGATGGTCCGGTTGGCGCCTGGTCTCCTGGGTATAAAGGCAGCCCAGTGACTTTTAACACACAGCTGTTTTTTAGATATGAAAGCAATATTGGCGATTTGGATTTGGTAAAATATGATGGGACTAGTTTTACCCCCATCGCTGCACCAACAGGCTATAAAACCCTGGTACATCAACACATGGCCTTAGGACTCAATTTGTTGTTAGGTTATGTAAATCAATCAGACTCGATCACCGACTTAGTATTGTACAATGGTGTTTTTATGACACCCGTTCCAGATTCTTCCAGAAGATCATACCGGGGAGCAAGATTTAACATTGGTAATGAAGCCTTTCTAAATTATTATGATCAAAATAGTTTACTTGTTAAATTCAATGGAACAGATTTGAGTTTTTATAATAGTCCTGTTGGTTACGATTCTGCATTCGCTGGGTGGAGGCTCCCATGGTCATATTGTATTTTAAACAATGAAATCTATTTGAAATATATGGACAATGATAGGAATACTGATTTGATGAAGTTTAGTTTGTATCCTAACTCTTTCAGTGAAATTGACAAGAGGTCTTTTGAATTTAACTGCTTTCCCAACCCCAACAACGGAAGCTTTTGGATTCAAAGTGATCATGAAATTGATTCTTATTCAATATTCGATGTATCGGGCCAAAAATTGTATGATAGACAAGTGAAAGGAAATCTTTTTGTAGAATCATTGAGCCTCCAATCAGGCACATATTTTATAAATGCCCAAAGACAAAATATAATCTCGACAAAGCGTTTTATTGTTGAATAATTCTTAATTTCATCTGAATATGAGAATTTCCAATGTCATTAAATCCAGTTTTATTCTTGTTGCAATTTTGTTCAACTTTTCGTGCAGTAAAGAGACCACACAACAAGATATTATTGATGATGAAATCATAAACGATTACATTCAGGAAAACAATCTAACAACGGGACATACCAATTCTGGTATTTATTATACTTATGATTCAGTCGGAACTGGAGCTCAACCTCTAAGAGAATCCAATGTCACTGTTGCATATACTGGATATTTGGTAGATGGCACGGTCTTCGATCAGTCAACTGCAGCTGGCGTCACTTTTAATCTCAGAAATGTTATTGAGGGATGGCAAGAGGGCATTCCTTTGTATAAAGAGGGTGGTGCAGGAACACTTTTGATCCCTTCAAGATTAGGCTATGGCTCGCAGGAAACTGGCGCCATTCCAGCTAACTCCGTTCTTATTTTTGATATTCACTTGATCGAAGTACTTTAACAAATACTTGTTTCTACCGCTGTCGATCACTCGTTATTATGGTCAATTCTTCAAAAACTGTTTTGTACAGCCTTGGCCATTCTCATCAATTAATTCAATGATGTAATATTGATTTCGACTTAAGAATGGAATATTCTTAAATGTATAGCTGTAATCAGAAATATTTTTCTGATAAACCAAATCGTTTGACATATTGTAAATCCGAATATTCTCAATCTTTGTTATTACGTTTGAACTATTCTTAAAATCCTTGACAGTGAATTGATTCACAGCAGGATTAGGAGACAATGAAAAGCTACAATTGTTAACGTTGTCCGTTTTGCTGCACTCTGGTAGATCAATACTCCAAACACCTCTACCATCGGTACAAACATATAGTTTCTCTCTGCCATTATCTATCCGTAAAATGTTCACAGGTATAAAGGGAAGGTCGCTGCCCAGTTCGTGCCAATATTGTCCACCATCTTGCAGAAAATAAACAGCTGATGTCGTTGCCACATAAAGATTATTGTTCTCATCTATTTCAAAGGCTTGAATGGTTATTTGAGGAAGATTATAAGTAATATTGCTTATAGACGCTCCATGGTCCTGCACACTAAAGACTTCTTGATCTGTGCAAATGAAGACATCATCTGTTGTATTGCGATCAGCTCTTATTTTACCAATAACACCAATACCATTTCCACTAAGATTAGAAACTTGCCACGAAGATCCTTTGTTATTTGAGTAGTGAATACTAGAATTTTCA
>JALEGO010000806.1 GCA_022763165.1 Flavobacteriales bacterium | reverse complement strand
TTTGTTAGTTTACTCAACTCTTTTACATACCACTGGGTCATCGTTTTTTCTCCTTGTTTCCTAAACTAGGAGATGACGTAAGGTTAGGGTCAAGAGGTTTTTTTCAATTTTTTAATGTAGCATGCTGGCGCTATGATAAAATCATATAACCCTTTTGTAATAAGGATAGCTTTTCCGGAATGAGCCCTAAAATTCATCTCCTCTCTCGAGCGGTCATCATTCATGACGATCATCTTTTGCTTGCCTATGATCCACGGAAAGAGCCAAAACATTATTATGAGCTTGACGTTGCGTTTTATTATTTACCGGGAGGGCACATCGAATTTAATGAATCTGTAGAGGCAGCTGTTTTGCGTGAAATTTATGAAGAAACAGGGCTTGACGCGTACATAGAACGCTTTTTAGGAATCCTTGAACACAGTTGGAGTTTTCCTGGGGATGAGGTGTGTTGTCATACTCACGAGATTAATCTCATTTTTAAGGTCAATTTTAAAGAAGCGAATGGTCTTACTACAATTTTTCAGAAAGAGGATCACGTTGCCTTTCAGTGGATTCCTCTTAAAGAGATTCATGATATAGATTTTAGACCTGAATCCTTAAAGAATATTCTTCTTCAGTGGCTTGCTGACCACAAATCCAACCTTGATTTATCCTCAAACGAGGCGTAATTGTTTAAGAAATTTAAGGACTTAGTTATGCAGACAATTTTCAAAAATTTAAATTCAACTTCAACTTTCGTTTCTAACATTCTGGATCTTTATGGAGAGGAAGGTGCGACCTGGATTAATGATCTGCCCTACCATTTGGCTCAGCTTTCAGCAAAATGGAATTTTCGTTTTCTGGATGTAATGCCGGATCTCACCTATAATTTTGTTGGTTTGGTAGAGGTGATACCCACTGGTGAACGCGCTGTTATTAATATGGGGCTAAGGCGTAAAAATATCGCCACGGCAGTTCAATGGTTGCAGTGTTTTAATAAAGGTGTTCCAAAAATCTACTGGCATGATGACGAACATCATGCCTTCTTGATGGAATATCTTGAACCAGGAAACTCTCTTAAAATGTTAGTTAAAGCAGGTCAGGATGGCTCTGCAACAAGAATTCTTTGCCATGTAATAAGGGATTTACAATCCCATCAACACAATAATCTCAATTTTCCTCACATCTCTGAGCTTGCAGGAAGTCTTTCTTCATTGAAAAATCACTTGGATGACAAGGTGTTATCAAAAGCAGAATCATTGTTTCATGAGCTGACTACTGATCGAGTTCAAGATGTACTGCTCCACGGGGACCTGCATCATGATAACGTTCTCTCCAGTGGTGCGACGTGGAAGGTAATTGATCCCCATGGTTATGTTGGAGATCCAGCATTTGAAGTTGGTACAATGATTTATAATCCTCGTGATTGTTTTCCCAAGGAAAAGTCTATTTCACAAATTATCGAAAGACGACTCAAAATACTTGCTGAAGAGCTCCCTTTCGATGCTAAGAGAATTACGGCCTGGGCTTACTGTCGGACTGTCCTCTCCATAGCTTGGACCTTTGAAGATCATAAGATCCTTCCTGAGTTCGCAATCGAAATAGTTTCTGCCATTGACCAGGCTAAGATTTAAGACGCATAAGAAATAAAATAATTCAACTTTCTAATGATGAATTTTTGAACTGAAAAACCTTAAAATTAGGAAGTTTGAGGGACTCGGTATCTTTCTGTAAGGAATACAATTTACTTATTTTTCAATAGTCCTTCTTTTATTTTCTCAATATCTTCAACTTTACAGGCACGACCTCCTCCCGTCGGGTTTTTCTCTCTTAAATCATTGACAACCCTAATAATTTCATCAGTAGCTTTGTCTATATCTGTCTCAGTTGTAAGGCGTCCGAGACTTAACCGGATAATAGCAGGGGGAATTGTACGTTCATGGTCAATGGCTTGGATAACATATGATACTTCTAAGCTATCAGAACTACAGGCTGAACTTGCTGAAACAGCAATACCTTTAAGATTGGATAAAAGCGGCGCGCTATCAACGCCAGCAAAGCTAAGATTTAAATTCCCAGGAAGTCTCTTCTCAAGGTCACCATTCACTAGGACTCCTCTAAGGTTTTTCTGTAAAGTGTTTAACAGCTTATTACGCAAAGCTAAAAGACGTTTTGATTCAGAAATACGTTCTTGTTCAGCAACTTGTGCAGCTTTTCCTAAGCCAACGCATAAAGGGGTAGGCACGGTTCCAGGTCTTATTTTTCTTTCCTGTCCCCCTCCATAAACAAGAGGAATTACGGGGGTTCCCTTTTTAATAAAAAGAGCTCCTACTCCTTTGGGACCATAGATTTTATGGCCTGAAATGCTTAAAAGGTCGATGTCATCTTTGGTAACATCAAGAGGAATTTTACCAAATCCTTGGGCAGCGTCCGTATGAAAAAAAGCCCCATGTTTATGGGCCAACTTAGCAATTTCCCGAATAGGCTGAAGAACGCCAATTTCATTATTAACAGCCATTACAGAAACGAGGGCAGTTTTTGAGGATAGGGCTTTTTCGAGATCGCTTATATTTATAATTCCATTTTTTTGGACGGGAAGGAGGGTGACCTTGAACCCCTCTTGTTCAAGAACCTTAAACGGCTCCAGGACAGCTTTATGCTCTGTTGCCACACTAATAACTTCAGACTTCCCTTGACTTTTCAAGGCACGGCTGACACCTAAAATGGCTATGTTATCTGCTTCTGTTGCTCCCGAAGTAAAGATAATTTCTTGAGGATCTGCGTTTATAACGCTCGCAACTTGCGCTCTGGCTTGCTCAACAGCCTCATGGGCTCGTGTTCCATAAACATGGGTTGTTGAGTGGGGATTGCCAAACTCTTTTGTAAAGTAAGGCAACATCGATTCTAAGACGCGTGGGTCTACAGGTGTTGTTGCTTGGTAATCTAAATAAATAGGATCAGCATTAGCTTTTGTAAAGAGTATCCCTGCAAAGATGTAACAGATAAATTTCCTTTTCATTAAAATTCCTTTTTTAACTTTTAGTCATCCCAAAGCTAACATTTTCAACACATTTTTGCAAATCGACCTTCTTACAACTAACTATTCTATCGCTGTAAGACTTACAAATTTTCTTTGTTTTTATGGTATTTTATACTTCTTCTTTACAGATCCCAAAAAAAAGTTCTTAAATAAGGAAAAATCCACTCAGAGGGGTCTTATGAAAAAATATATTCTTTATTCTTTTCTAACCATTTTTGCTTTTTCTACTGCTAGTTTTGGGGACGATAAAGATGGGGAAGATAGATCTCCCACTGTACTAAAAATAAAACACGAAGAGATACCTTTGGATTTTTTACTTTGGGCGGGAAGGCCACGTGGCCTGTCTCCCCAAGCTCATGTAAATCCAGAGAAAAAAGATGCTGATCCTTTAAATACTAGGGGAACAACACTTTACATTTCAAAAAAGAACTAGCACGGATTATCTTCAAAGCCACAATAATACGCGACAATTTTGACAATTTCCCTTGACAAAAATTAAAGCTTCGCCACATACTTTTAGAGTATAACCGTTGAGGATATTTTTTGACTATTATTGAACCACATACAGTCTCTCCAAAAGCACGTTTCAATAAACGCGGCTAAGCTGCGTATTCCTGATTTTTC
>JALEGO010000805.1 GCA_022763165.1 Flavobacteriales bacterium | reverse complement strand
TGGCACCCTTGATGTAACTCTGGGGCAATTGCAAGTTCATAAAAGAGGAGATGTAGAGTATCCAATTTGGGGCAGTCTTGAAACATTGGCAGCTATTCATACAGAAAAACTGGATGATGGAAGGTTAAGGGCAAAAGCAGGAGATTGTTATATAGAATTGGTTCGTTTTACAAAAGAAGGTGTGCAAATAGAGACTGTTAATTCTTATGGTTCTTCTGCGAATCCGGATAGTCCTCATTATACAGACCAGATGGAACTTTTTGTAAATCAGCAGTATAAAAAAATGACTCTTGATCGCAAGGAAATAGAACGCAATGCTGAACGTAGATATTCTCCAAAGTAGTACATTTGGGCTGTGTCAGCCAATACGTTTGGAAAAATATATCGACTAACAAGTTTTGGGGAATCCCATGGAGTGGCTGTGGGTGGAATCATTGATGGATGTCCTCCAAACGTTTCCTTAGATCTTGAGCTTGTCCAAAAAGATTTAGATAGAAGAAGGCCTGGACAATCCTCGATTACTACATCAAGAAAGGAGTATGATAAGATCGAGATTTTGTCTGGTATTCTTAATGGAAAAACACTTGGGACTCCAATTGCTTTTTCCGTAAGAAACAAAGATGCAAAACCTCAAGATTATGAAAATCTCAAAGAAGTTTATCGACCCTCACATGCAGACTATACTTACGAAGCAAAATACGGAATAAGAGACCATAGGGGGGGAGGCAGACAATCTGCTCGAGAAACATTGGCTAGAGTTGTGGCTGGCTCAATAGCAAAACAAGTATTGCAGCAAATTGATGTAAAAATTATCGCTTTTACCTCACAGGTCGGGCATATATCATTACCATCAGATTACCATTATGATTCAGTGGATCAGGACTTGATCGAGTCTAATATTGTTCGATGTCCACATGCTGATACATCTCAAAAGATGATCGATCTTATTAAGGAAGTAAAAGAAGCCGGAGATTCTATAGGTGGAACTATTACAGGTATTGTTTATAATACTCCAATTGGTATAGGTAGTCCTGTTTTTGACAAACTTCATGCTGATTTGGGGAAAGCCATGCTTTCTATAAATGCTGTTAAAGGATTTGATTATGGATCAGGATTCCAAGGACTTTCCTCAAGAGGAAGTGAACTTAATGACTCGTTCGTAAATGAAGGAGGTATTCGAACTACTTCCAATAATTCAGGAGGAATTCAGGGAGGTATTAGCAATGGAGAGGAAATCTATTTTCGAGTGGCATTTAAGCCAGTTGCCACTATTGGAATTGATCAAAAAACGGTCACAAAGAAAGGAGATCAAACCAATCTTGCAGCCAAAGGACGTCATGATCCCTGTGTTTTGCCTCGAGCCGTTCCAATTGTCGAAGCGATGACGGCAATGACGATTTTGGATCACGTGTTGTTAAGTCAGACAACTAGAATAAGCCAATAGCAACAAGCTATTTATTTGTGAATGCCAGAAACTTTTACATTTGTCAAAATTTGATTTATGAAAAGAATTGAACTGCATTGGCAGATCATCATAGGTTTGGTTGTTGGTCTTATATATGCATTTCTGGCCGTTAAGTTCAATTGGAACGACTTTACTCTGGACTACATTAAGCCTCTTGGGGATATTTTCATAAATATTTTAAAACTAATCGCTGTACCACTGGTTTTGTTTTCGGTTATTCTAGGAATCGTATCTCTTACGGATATTAAACAGCTTGGTAGGGTTGGAATAAAGACTTTGGGCCTTTATCTCGTAACCACATTATTCGCTGTGAGCTTAGGTTTGTTGGTAGTGAATGTGTTTAAGCCAGGAGAACGGGTTTCAGAAGAGATGCGCAAAGAAAACCGTGTTGCATATGAGCTTTGGAAACAAGATAATAACATAGAAAGCATTGATGAGATCTGTATCTCTTGTTTGGATGAGAACACAAACCTAGTACAAAAGGTACGCGAAAAAGAAGGAAAAAAGACGAACAATTCTTGGGTAGAGGATAAGCTGAGAAAAGCGGGAGCCCAAAAAGAACAAGGACCACTTCAGCCTCTGGTTGACATTGTGCCTAAAAATATTTTTAAGGCGCTCACTGATATGTCGATGTTACAGATTATCTTTTTTGCAGTTTTCTTTGGTATTGTTCTAAGCAGTATAGATAAGGACAAAGCAAAGCCGGTGATAGCTTTAGTCGATGGATTAAATGAGGTATTTGTCAAAATGGTCTGGACAGTCATGAAGGCAATGCCCATTTTCGTCTTTGCGCTTATGGCAGGACAAATAGTTAAAGCGGCAGGTTCAGACCCTGATAAATTTACAGAACTTATCGAGTTTCTTGGCAAATATTCAGTTGTGGTTGTAATTGGATTAGCCATAATGATCTTCGTAGTTTATCCTATTATTGTTAGACTCTTTACTAAAATCAAGTATAAATTCTTCTTTAGCAGCATTAAAGATGCTCAAATCACAGCACTTACAACAAGTTCATCAGTGGCTACATTGCCAGTTACTTTAGATTGTATTGAAAATAAACTTAAGGTTTCAAAATCTGTCTCAAATTTTGTGCTTCCTATC
>JALEGO010000804.1 GCA_022763165.1 Flavobacteriales bacterium | reverse complement strand
CCACATTGGACTTCGCAAAAGCATGCTCAAACCATTTTCAAATCTTTTTATCAAGATCAATCGTTCAGCTAGACGTTTGCACAATATCCGCAAATAAAGATGATTTAATCGCTTGTTCTTTTGGTTGCTGTATGCGAACATATACCACATATACTTCGTATTGCGATGTTCTATATGACCCACATGTCTGGGAGATGTACAAAGATCATTGTAAAGAAAAGAATTGGGATGCTGATAGTTTAAGAGTGATTATTAAGAGTCAGTGTGAAAGTCAACCCAATGTATTAGATAACGACTTAAGTGTTTTTCCATGCCCCTCCCCCGGTGAAATCAACATCAAAGGTAATGTACAAAATCAAAATATCATTGTGGCGAACGTCCAGGGAAAGCAATTTGAGAGTTTTTACTTTCACAAAGACCGTCAAAACCGATTGGATTTGACTTCAATGCCCAATGGCACCTATATTCTAACCTATGAATCAAATGGTAAGCTCAAGGCCAAAAGATTTGTGATTCAAAAATAACTCTAGTTGATTTGTGGAAATTTCAAGGCGATTAACCTTCCTGTAAACGCCTTATCATGAAATACCTCACCAAATTAATCTTAAAATCGAGTGCTGAACAAGTCATCACAGTTCATATTGTACTGTTAATCATGCTATTAATTCTGGTCAATACTGGGACTGCCCAAATCATGCCGAATGTACTTGAAGGACAGTGCACAGATAAAAATGGGACAGGTATTTCCTACGCTCAAATTAGGATTCTAAATGGGAGTGAGCTAATTGCAGGAGATATTGCAGATGTGCAGGGAAAATTTCATTTAGAATGGCCCAAGAAGCAGAATCTAACAATGGAAATTTCAGCACTAGGCTACAAAACTAAAATCATGTCTCCTAAATCAGGGAAATTGATACTGGAAGGTACATCTTATCAACTTGCAATGTTTACGGTGGCTCTATACGATGAATCGACCTTTCCAATTAAATACCCAGAATCTTGTGGTTGTCGAGCATTCGAAGAAGCCTATATTGATCACACATATCATTCATCAGAAAGAATCATCAATTGCCAACATGGATATCATAAGTTTATTCCAGTAAGGAAGAAGCAGCATTCAAAAACTGTTAAGAGTATAAATTCATCAAAATCGATGATTTACCCAAATCCCACTACCGGTCCACTGACCATACTTTCGAATTTAACGAAACGAGATGTCAACATTTTTGACGCGCAGGGGAGAATCGTTCAGATAAATCAACTATCCCAAAAAGGCACTAATGAATTAAATATCAGTAATTTAAAAAAAGGAGTCTATTTTATTCAATTTGAAACAGATCACAATATGAAATTTGAAAAAATCGTCCTTGAAAAATAATTTTCATTTTTTTTATGGAATTCTAATTTGATTTTACCCAACTAGGTAAAATCTGAATAATGTACATTAAAAACTTTAAGAATTTCCGGCACCTATTTTTTATTTGTATCGGACTGTGGCCAGTTTTTGGTCAGGCACAAAAAACTACTGTCATCGGCTCAGTTTACGAAACTGGTTCTAAAAAAATTGTCCCATTTGCAACCGTGGCTGTTACTTATGGTGATTCTATTGTAGCCGTCTGCAATTCAAACCATAGTGGCTTTTATGAATTAAAATTCCACATTAATGACAGCGAATCAAAATATCGTTTGCAAACATCCCATGGTTCCTATCAAACTTCCTATATGATTCTTCAAGATTTGATTTTCGAAAGTAAGAATACAATAGATATCAAATTAAGTCCAAAACCGCCAGAGCTGGAAATCGTGATGGATAAAGATGAAGAAGAACGTAAAGAATTCATGCCCATTATGGATTCGTCTCCAAAGTACTTCGGAATAACAGAATCCGCTGATGCAGGTATTGAATATGATAGATCAAAAAAAGGAAAATCTCATAGGGCTTTCAGTACCACTCGAGCAGATATAGATGCCTTTGTTACTGAAGAATCAGGTTCAGTGGCTCTTGGATTTATGGGAGACATGCCCTCAAGCATTATAGCCGAGGCGAAAATCTCAGAACTAAAAGATCTCAACCCAAAAGGTAATTTGAAAAATGAGCTAAAAGCCGGTGTCCTCACCGCTGGTAAAATACATGATTTTAGCAAATGGAATTTATGGGAAGATATTTCTGAAAATGACCTGAAGGCCTGGAAAGAAGCTTGGCAAGTAAAACCTGAAAAGCGGTTCACCCTTCAACTTTCTTCTGAATCAGAGGTTCCGATAGTTGATGCCACAGTGCAACTCATGAATTCTAGCAACGAATTAGTTTGGGAAACCAGAACAGATAACACAGGTAAAGCCGAGTGCTGGGCCAACATACTGGATCAGAAAACTAGCAAGAGTTTTCATTTTTTGATCAATCATGGAGGAAAGGAGCACAGGCTTGATAATGCAAAGGAATTTCATAAAAAAATTAACACCCTAAAAATTAACACCGACTGTACCCCTCCAAATACTCTTGACATTATGTTTGTGGTAGATGCTACAGGTTCGATGGGCGATGAAATAGGATATCTTAAAACTGAGCTCAATGATGTTATTAAGACTGCCCAATCTAATCAAAAAGATCTTCAACTGCGAATGGGAAGCATTTTTTACAGGGATCATGGAGATGAGTATGTAACACGCAAGAGTCCGTTTAGTAATGATATCAATAAAACCACGAAATTCATTAAAGAACAATCCGCAAATGGAGGAGGCGATTTTCCTGAAGCGGTAACGGATGCACTAGAAGATGCTATTTACAATTCGGAGTGGAGTCAACAGGCAAGATCTCGCCTTCTATTTCTGGTTCTGGATGCCCCGCCTCACAACAGCTCTTCCAAACTCGAAAAGCTGCACAAACAAATTAAAAAAGCGGCACAAATGGGCATTCAAATTGTGCCACTTAGCGGAAGTGGTATTGATAAGAGTACTGAGTATTTAATGAGAGCTATGGCGCTTGCAACAAATGGAACATACATGTTCCTTACCAATCACAGCGGTGTTGGAGGACATCACGTAGAGCCTACCACCGACAAATTTGATACGGAATTCCTGAATGAAATGCTTATTGAATTTATAGAAAATGCTGTATTCCACCCTGGTTGCAAGAATGAAGCTCTGCAAAATGAAATTGCACAAGTAGATTCTTTAAATTTGATTGAATCAGAGATTCCTAAAGAAATAGCCACTGAAGTACAGGACACCTCTGGAAACAGTAACTCTGATCCAGACCCAACTGATAAACCTGCTTTGGCTATTCAATTGAAAGCCTTTCCTAATCCTAGTAGAGGTCTATTTACTGTCAGCTTATCTGAAGCGCTTGATGAACTCTTTGTTGCAGACATCACGGGAAAACTCATTACAAAAAGAACGCAATTAAGAAAAGGTAATAATGAGTTTGATTTAACGGATTTTCCTTCTGGAATTTACTATCTCATTTATCAAGACCAAGGCATGCGGAAAACCTTTAAGATTATTCTGTCCAAATAGAATTAATAACCAATAAATTAAAAAATATGTATTCGAATAAAATTGTTTTAGTGATTTTGAGTTTACTCATTTCATCCAATATGATCTTAGCGCAAACCTCTTCTTTAAGAATAGAAGTTAAAAAAGAGGGTGATGCACTGAGAATCCCAAATGTCAAGGTGTCAATTTTTAAAGATGGCGTGCATTTTACAAACACAGTCACAAACAAATATGGCATTGCCGATTTAGATTCTTTGGAATATGGACAATATAAAATTGATGCGACTCTTACAGGTTTTGCTGTGAAAGGCACTCAATCTGTTGTTGTAAGTGAAAATAAACAGTACAAAGTAAAGCTCATCATGACTGCAACGTCAATTCCCATTACAAGTGTTGAGGAAAAGCCGCTAGAACCGAATGGGGTGACTGTAGTGGTCGAGGAGGATCTTGTCGAAGCCGAATCTATGGATGTTGACTATTCACTTGAAATACGAGAGGTTAGAAAGGCTGAAAGCAAAAAAGGCAAACACAAAAATCGCGTTCAGTATATGTCACTACCAAGTTCAGATGCAACGTCTTATGGGTATCTTGGAGTGGGCTCCATTAACCAATCAGTTGGTAATCTATCATTCAATTCCTACCAAGAAAATCTTGGAACTGAAACTTACAAGTCAATTGAGGAAAATAAGATTATCAAAACTAGCGATGAAAATACGAGCACCTTCTCAATTGATGTTGATGTCGCCTCATATGCTAATATGCGCAGATTCATTAACTCTGGTCAATTGCCCCCCCAAGGAGCGGTGCGTTTAGAAGAAATGATCAATTACTTTGATTACAACTATCCCTTTAAAGAGCAAGACGAAAAAGATGTTCCTTTTAGTTTTCATACTGAAATGGCTACAGCTCCATGGAACTCGAAAAAACAACTTGTCCATATTGGAATTAAGGGAAAGGAACTTGAATTGGGTCAAGCACCCCCAAACAACTTGGTATATCTGATAGACGTTTCAGGTTCTATGAGCAGTTTGAACAAACTTGGCCTCGTGAAGCAATCCCTGAATATGTTAGCAGATAATTTAAGACCCAATGACTATATTTCTTTGGTAGTATATGCTGGATCAAGTGGCTTGGTACTTAAACCAACAAGTTGTGCAAATCCTAATAAAATTAAAGATGCCATTAACAGACTCTCCTCAGGGGGTTCCACAGCCGGTGGTGCTGGTATTCAACTGGCATATAAAACTGCAGAAGAACATTTTATAGAAAACGGTAATAATAGAGTAATTCTTTGTACTGATGGAGATTTTAACGTTGGAGTCTCTTCAGAAGAAGGCCTTATCAAGTTGATTGAAGAAAAACGAAAATCTGGCGTCTTTTTGAGCGTTCTAGGGTTTGGTACGGGAAACTACCAGGACCAAAAAATGGAGCAACTTGCTGATCATGGAAATGGCAATTATGCATACATCGATAGAATTGAAGAGGCCAGAAAAGTTTTGATCGATGAGATGATGGGAACATTATCCACCATTGCCAAAGACGTAAAAATACAAGTCGAATTCGACTCAACTCTTGTTAAGAATTATCGTCTTGTTGGATATGAAAACCGAGTTTTAGAGAACAAGGATTTCGAGGATGACACCAAAGATGCAGGAGAAATTGGAGCCGGACATACCGTTACGGCAATGTATGAAATTGAACTGCAAGATCACGCCAAAAAGAATGATGTAGAAATAATGGATTTAAGAATTCGGTATAAGGATCCAAAGGCGGAGACAAGTCAATTGCTTTCTCATAAAGTCAAAAGCAATTTGCAAAACATTTCGGAGGCTTCAGAGAACTTAAGATTTTCTACTTCTGTTGCCGCTTTTGGCATGAAGTTGAGAAATTCTGGTTATGTTGAAAAATATAAGGCAGAAGAGATTATAACCCTTGCAAAGGGTGCTATAGGTTCAGATGAAAAGAAATATCGCGCAGAGTTTCTGGAGCTTGTCAAAAGGGCAAATACTATGGGACTGATTGCGGCAAAATAGATTCAATCTACAGATTTACAGCACAGGCCGTCTCAAAAGTGCACATGGTCAAAGTATAGAGATTCTGAAACAAGTTCGGAAGATATCAGAAAGACTTTTGAGACAGCCCTGTTTTAAAACGTAAATCCAATAACCCATTTAAACCAACCACTTACTCATCAATCTACACCGGTAATTACTTATTAATCAGCCGTTCTAAAAAGAATACAGAACTTATTCAGTAAATCAAAAACTGCAATATGAAAAAGCTGTTATTATCTATCGTGTTCAAGTTACTCATATTAATCCTTCTGCTTTCTCCTGATCTATTCAGAGCCCAGTTAATGGCACAAAGCGCATCGTTACATGGAGTTATTACCGATAAATATTCTGGAGAAGCCATACCATTTGCAACTGTTGTATTGAAACAAGGAAAAACATACAAATATGGTAACCCCACGGATCTGGATGGAAATTATATGATAAACAAAATCGATAAGGGTACCTATTCGCTTGTTGTATCACATGTTGGTTATCAAAGTGTAACGCTTGAAAACATAATTATACGCGAAGGTGATAGCCGTAAATTTAACGTTCAACTTCAGAAGGGTGTAAAACTAGATATCATTGAAGTACGTTCAGCGAGAAAAGCTTATTTATCTAAGGAAGTGAGCATGAGTTGCTACAAAATTAGTCCAAACGAAATAAATTCAAGTGGAATAAATGCAATGCCAGGGGGAAGAGCTAAAAGATTCAAATTCGGTAAAAAGAAAAGAAAAAGAAAGAATTTGGGCCAGCTGATATATTCAAATAAGAAGAAAAGTAAATGGCTAGGTTCCGTAGCATTTTTAAACCCATTTAAAGGGGTAGGACAAAAATCACCTGCAGATGGAAATGCGACAGAACCCACAAATGAAACAGACTATGATTCTGTGTTTGAAAACCTAATTGTTCAAACTTTGAAAGAAAACAAAAGTACTTTCTCTGTGGATGTTGATGTGGCTTCTTACGCAAACATTAGGCGCCATATCAACAGTGGTCGTTCGATCCACAAGAGTGCTGTACGCATCGAAGAAATGATCAACTACTTTAATTACGAATACGAAGAGCCGCATGATGGATCTCCCTTTGCATTTCAAACTGAAGTTGCACCTTCACCATGGAATGTCAATAAAAAGTTAGTTCATATCGGTATTAAGGGCATGAATATTGAGAATTCAGATGTAAAACCAAACAACTTAGTCTTTTTGGTGGATGTCTCTGGTTCCATGTCTGGTTCAGATCGCCTGTGGCTCATTCAAAGGTCTCTCAACATGTTAGTAGATAACCTTGGAGCGCAAGACTTTATATCGCTAGTTGTTTATGCGGGCTCCAGTGGATTGGTCCTTAAACCAACACCATGTTCGCAAAAAGCAATAATCAAGACTGCAATAAATGAATTGGAATCTGGAGGCTCCACAGCAGGTGCGGCAGGCATTGAGTTGGCATATTATACTGCTATCGATAACTTCATTGAGAATGGTAACAACAGGGTTATTCTTTGTACTGATGGCGATTTTAATGTTGGTGTCTCGTCAGAATCAGGTCTGATACAACTTATCGAAAAAAAGCGTGAATCTGGAGTATTTTTGAGTGTTCTTGGAGTCGGTGTTGGGAATTACCAAGATCAAATGATGGAACAATTGGCAGACCATGGAAATGGAAATTGCGCCTACCTAGATGACATTGCTGAAGCCAGAAAAGTTCTGGTTGATGAAATGCATGGTACTTTGCAAACAATTGCTAAGGATGTAAAAATTCAAGTGGAATTTGATCCAAAGTTTGTCAAAAACTACCGTCTAATTGGTTATGAAAACCGAATGTTGGAGAACGAAGACTTTGAGGATGATACTAAAGATGCCGGAGAGATTGGAGCGGGACACACCGTCACGGCTTTGTACGAAGTTGAACTCGCAAAGGAAGTGCCTAAAAATGCCAAATTGGTAGCCTTACGCATTAGATACAAAAACCCTCAAGGAATTAAAAGTAAACTTTTGACGCATGATGTACTAAACAATAACCAAAGATTAAAGGATGCATCAGAAAACCTGAGGTTTTCGGCTGCGGTAGCCACTTTTGGCATGATGCTTCGGGAATCAAAGTATCTGAATTCTTACACATTGTCGGAATTGCTTGCATTGACAAACTCAGCTTTAGGAAAAGATTCGAATGGATATCGAAGAGAATTTTTGGATATCGTAAATCTTGCCTCTGGACAAGGTCTAATAGCTGAAAACTAAATAAAAGTCATCTTCAAAATGGTCTTCTTGATGGTGACATTCTGTTCAACAGGTCTTTAGCGATCAAAACATTCAAAACGAATATCCTAAAAAAGGCACCACTAATTCGTTCAAAAGAACCGCTTATTAGATCAAACTGTTGATTGACATTATTCATCTATATCATTGAATAACAACCTTAAAACTGAATAAAATGAAAAAAATGCTACCTTCAATCTTTGCATTCTTTTGCCTTTGTCTTTGCACAAATGCCCAGGAAAGTGGAATTATCAAGGGAAAATTAACAGACAAATCAACCGGTGAGGATATAGTTTTTGCCAACGTTGTTTTAGAACAAAATGGACAAATGATCACCGGTGCGGCAGCCGACATTAATGGATGTTATGAAATAAAGAACATCAAAGCCGGTTCCTATGATTTGAGATTTAAATTCATTGGCTATCGAGATGGTTTTGTTTCAGGTATAAACGTAGTTGATGACAGTACCGTAGTGATTAACCATGCATTTATTCAAGAAGTAAAACTAAGCTGCGTGGAGGTCACAGTGCAGTCAAGTCCCAAGATGACACTAGGAGTTGTTCCTGGGGTTATGAGATCTGGTCGTTACAAAAGTCCAAAAATTTCAAAAAGGACTTTAAAAAATGCCAGTAGAGTAGAAAATCTTAGAGGAAGCAGAGAGCATTCCAACTACTATTACATTGATGGTGTAAAAGTAAGAGGGGGCGAATCACTTCCTAAAGCTAAAATAGAACAGGTTCAAACAGTACTGGGCGGACTTCCAGCTCAATACGAAAATTACGGTGATATAAAGGGATTTGAAAGCTTACCCAGCGTTTCCGGATCTTATGAAATCATAGAACTTGATGGTGATAATGAAGGAACCATCGAAAAAGAGCCTTCTGAACTTGGTACGCTCGCACAACAAAATGAAGTCGACACTGAAACGGAAGAACAATACGAACCAATTGAGGAAAATGAAGTCATTCCAACGTCTGAAGAGAATACCAGTACCTTTTCAATTGATGTAGATGTTGCCTCATATGCGAACATCCGCAGATTCATTAAAGATCAAGAAACGCCTCCTCCAGGGTCTGTTAGAATTGAGGAAATGGTCAATTATTTTAACTATGATTATGCCCAACCAGAAGATACAGTGCCTTTTGCATTTCATACTGAAGTAGCTCCTTCGCCATGGGATGTGAGCAAAAAAATAGTACATATTGGTATTAAAGGTGGAGAAATCCCAAAGACGAAGAAACTACCCAATAACCTAGTGTTCTTGGTAGACGTTTCAGGTTCCATGTCAAGTGAAAATAAACTGCCTTTAGTACAAAAATCACTAAGCCTTTTGGTCAATCAATTGGGATCAGATGATCAAATCTCTTTAGTTGTATATGCTGGGAGCAGTGGCTTAGTTTTACCTTCGACCTCTTGCTCCAATAAATCCAAGATCATCAATGCAATAAGGAGATTGGAGTCTGGAGGATCCACTGCAGGCGGTGCTGGTATTGAATTGGCTTATAAAGTAGCTCAACAAAACTTTAAAGATGATGGCAATAACCGTGTGATTCTTTGCACGGATGGAGATTTCAATGTTGGCGTT
>JALEGO010000803.1 GCA_022763165.1 Flavobacteriales bacterium | reverse complement strand
TGATGATAAGTGGAGTATGCCTGTTTCTCGAAGAGTATAAAATTCACAAGGAGAACAAAGAGCTAGAGCAAAACCTAGTAGACCAACTTCTTGACGGCAAATATTATGCTTATATACAACAAGAAGTACAAGATAAATTAAAGTACTCGGAGAAAATGTTTTTTCAAGAAAACCACAGGGCTTCTTTTAACAAAAGAAACCCTGTAGAAAGAAGAAATGCTGATACTCAACTAGGAAATTCCCAGTATAGAGCGAGAATACTTTAGCGTGTCAAGTCCCATCCATCTTTACTTATGATTCTTCCTCTTTGGTTTTGGGCAGGTTTAGGAACCCTAGAGGCTTGAACTGAGGCTACTTTACTGTTGATAGGACCTTTAGAAACAGTATTTTGAATAGGGGGTTTTGAACCATTTTTGATTATTGATTGAATGGTTCTTTGAATACTCTTTTTAGAAGAAACAATTCGTGCCTTTGCCATTTTGTATGATTTAGAATGAAGCAATAGCAAAAACTCTTAAATCTAATTGATAGGTCAAAGTTTTTTCCAATCACGTTTTTTGAATTCCAGCAGTTTTCCATCAAATTTCAACCCATAAGGCTAATTAAAGGAGATTAACCATTTATTAACTATTTTACTATAAACTGGAGTTTTAAACAAAAAGGACAGATAATGATATACTCGGAAATAAAAACCCAAGTTATTCAACTTGTACTTCAGAGGAATCCTTTTGAAGACAATGATCCTCGAAGGAATTATAGGCAGATTTATAATGACCTAATAGATTTCAGAAAAGTTGAAAACGAATTGAGTAGCTATGGTATGTTATTGCCTGTACCTTTAAATGGAAAAAGTTGGGAAGAGGAAAAAAATGAATATTGGGATATACAATTGAACAAACTTAACGATTTGCTCAATTCCGGAAAAATTGAATCCTGTGAGATTAAGAGTCTACTTGAGGCTTGTATTATTGGAACTCATCGTGATAAAGATAAGGAAGGATTGTGGAATCATATTGGGGTACAAACTCATCATTCTTCAACTTTTGATTTTGGTGGCCAGGAATATACAATTGATGAAATGATTGAGGTAACCGAAAAAATCATTCAAGGAAATGCTACGTTACAAGAATATTTAGACGTAAATAAGGTTCTTGATAGCATGGGTACTTCTGCCTGCGACCCAAGAGCATATTTAAATTTCCAAGAAAAATCTTCTGAGGTTTATGATAGTAATTTGATCCTAAGCCAGCCCCATAAACCCAGATATATATAATTATTTTTATATGTTTTTTTTTCACAACCGCTAAACAAAATTGGATGGTTTCAATAGCTGATTTCAGATTAGATTTTGAGTTTTTCATTAAAGCTTTAATTCTTCTATTTGCTATAATTTTTATTGCCTGGAGGTTTTCAGTTGCATTGAACGGCAAAAAAACTAGTCTACATCCCTTTAAAAAAGACTTTTACAGAAAACTACTTGCTGATTACTATTTATGGCGGAGTGATTTTATTGCAGGATGGGGTTTTAGCAATCTTCATGAAAAGCAATATTACTTTTTAAACAAATCAATCAAAGCCTTCCCTACCGCTAATGCTTACTCAGCACGAGCAAAATGCTTTAAACAGTTTTACAAATGGTCAAAGCATAATCAAACTAGTAAAGAAAATTACATTAATGCCCTGTCAGACGTAGAAAACGCTATAAAGCTTGAACCTGAAAAATCAGATTATTACTATCAGTATATTCATATTCGTGAGAGTATACCTGGATTTGGTCTGAATGAAGCTACTGAAGATCAGCTAATTCATATATCAAAAATCATCAGGAAAGCTTATAATTTCATTTCTTCAGCAGGAACAAAAGTTAATGAAAGCATCTCCTATTATCATATTCAAGCAGAAATAAATCTCAAAACGGGGAACTATCTAAGTGCCTTAGAAAATATCAATAAGTCAATTGATATTGAATATAGGATAACATCTTGCAAAACTAAGATCCAAATCCTGACTCATATGGGGGCATACTATGAAGCTATACAGGAACTTGAGAAAGGGGTCAATGTATTTGGTTCTTCTTATTTTCCAAATAAAGATCCTCTATTAGAAACTCTCTCTAAAATGGCCTCTTTCAAAGAAACCCTGATTGCAAATAACCCTCAGTACCTTACTTCGAGTCTTGGACTTTCAGAATTACAAAGAATTCCTAATGAAAAAAAGAAAACTATTCCGATTTTAAGTGATCTTGAATCATGTTTCGTTGATATCCAAAGGTTGCAAATGGTGAATGAAGGTTAGATCAATTCTGAACAAGTCTCCAACACATAACTTAGCAATGCCTCCTTTTTAATTTCAGAATAGCTGACAACTGTTTTAAAAAGCGTTCTATTTGTATAGAAGGCTTAAAAACCCTGCACAAGCGGGACGATCTGTACTTTTATAGGTTATCCTAAACGTACTTTTAAGTACGTTGCCAGCAGGTTGCTTTTTTACCAATCGCTAGGCCTCTTAAGGTGTTAAGCAAAGGCTCCTAAAAAGGAGCCTCGCGGTCTGCGGACGAGTCCAACAGATGTGGTTGATTTTCTTTATACACCCAAAGAACTATTGTCTCAAGCTCCATTTGATCTCATAAAGCATCTTGAAGAAAGTCCTGTTTCACACTATTACTAATAGTGTGAAGTTTTCCTTGCCATTCTACCCTATTTATTCCATAATATGATGTATGTTTATGCAATTACTTCACAGTAGTCTATCAGAAGTGTAAAAAATGGACTTATCACTATTCGACAATGAAGGCAGAAGAAAGTATGTAAATGCCTCCGAACGCCAGGCTTTTATCAAAGCCGCCAATGACTCTCCAGGTAAAGTCATGACACTCGGTCTGGTGATGGCATACTGCGGATGCCGTATCAGTGAAGCCATCAATCTCCAGGCAAAGCATATTGATCAGAAATCGGTAGCGATTACCTTCAGAACATTGAAGAAGCATACCGATAAGAAAATCTATCGGCAAGTGCCAATCCCTGATGATCTGCTCAGGCTACTCCGTGCTGGCCATGAACTTGACAAAGGAGCTGATCGATACCTCTGGATCAACAAGAAAGGAGACCGCATATCCAGGAGGACAGCAACAACCTACATTGAGAAGATCTTCGCTGAAGCAAACATCAATCCGCCAGCCAATACCAGTAAAGCTCTAAGGCATGGCTTTGCCGTCCATGCTCTGCAATCTGGAGTGCCACTCACTACAGTTTCAAAATGGCTTGGTCATAGCAATATTGCCACCACCGCCATCTATACAGAAGTTATGGGCGAGGAAGCTCGGGACTTTGCTAAGAGGATGTGGTGAAGCTTATATCTCGTACAACCAATTCTACCAGTTATTCTCACGATTAAGACAGGATCATGAATTTAAAAAATACAATATTGGATGAATACAATATTCGTGCTCGATTATATCCAGTATTACTATTAATAGGGCCGCTATTAGCCTACTTGTTGGTAATTATTCCAGACAAGGACAAGGAAATATTTTGGGGCTTTTCGATAGTAATCCTTCCTATCGGTTATGTCTTAATTTCAAACATTAGAAACAAAGGTAAAAAAGTAGAAGAGCGTTTGTTCGGATCATTCGATAAGCTACCTACACATCTTGCCATTGAAAACCCCAAATTTTTAGAAGAGGAGTTAAGCCTACCCAAAAATATTCTCGATAATATACCTATGAAAGAATCTACTGAATCAACAGTAAGAGACCTAATCAACAGAACTAGAGACCATAAACTTTTCCCTGTTGTATTTGACACACTTTGCGTGTATGGCTTTTATCGCAATACTTATGGTATAAGGCTTCTTATGTGTTGCTTAACTATTGTCTTAGGCGTTATAACCGTGACAATGATGATTCTTGGTTATTTGCCACATGTAAAACCTTTTACAATATGGGCTTTTCTGATTATTGATTTTGCATTTGTAATCTTTATTTGGACAAACATAACCCTAAAAGCAGTTAAGAGGTCTGCAAATAATTATGCCCGAGCAATTCTCAGAGCTTCAATTACCTTAGATAAGTAGACCAATACTTTAACTGATTATAGTCTGATTTTAAGTATTGATGATCAATGTACTTGTGCAAAATTGAATTGGTATGATCACAATACTTTACTTTCTTACCAGACAAACAAGGGCATGGCTGGTTTCTCATTTTACCTTGAATATGCCTGATACGAGATTTATTGAAAATCTTGAAGAATAGACCTAAAGCCTGTTCTTTATCCTGCAGACCTAATAGCTTTTGATATCCTTCAATGATTCCAGGGGGACCATGTGCTAACTCATTACCCTTGAACGAATCTAAGTATCCATTATGATAATCGTACTGTCTAGCAAGGTGAGGCAGTAAAACTTCTTCGTGGAATTCTATCAAAGAGCCAATTTGACCGCTCTTGATTAAATACGACTGTCTTGAATTAGTATCCAAACACAAAGATCCATCGGGGTTCACATGGTTATCCCCCCTCCTTCTAATTTGCCCATCCTCTTCCCAAACCAAAGGGAATAAGTTGGGCCAGGGGGCAATATCCATTTTCACATAGTATTTGAAAATGCCTTCTTTCTCATCTCTTAGTGTTCCTCTTAGTATAGTCGTGCCTCCTACCCGATTAAGCCTTTTCGTCTCCGCATAAGCATCTATTTTTGCTTCAAATGCCTGGTCCATAACTACTGGCTTTTGTTGAAGTGGCATAGGCTGTTGCGGCCCTTTTCGTTTCCTTTGGAGTCGATTCCTTTTTGAGACTCCATCTAGTAGGCTCTAATTCGAAATGAATTGGCTTTGGATCAGCTTTTGTTGGATATTCTGAGGTACAAATAAACCTATCCTTATCCCCCAAATCATCAATAAACTCCTTCTTCGCAGGATAATGAGGAGGATTGTCATCATTATCGATTATTAGTTTGGAAGACGCAACTATATATGATCCTCCGTTTTTATCTTTATATGCTTGTACCAAATCTTTGGAAGTCTGCTGGGGGTGAATATTTTTAGCGTAAGGCACGTCACCATAGAATGTCCATGAACAATGATGTGATGCAATAAGGATATCGTATTCCAATCTGCTTTCTCTATTCTTTTCCTCGGTCTTGGCTTTAATCATTGCCCAGCGATAGTGATCAGCGTCACCTCCTTCTAATAAATTCAGATATTTGTTAGAATCCGTTCTTTTTAGTTTGTACTGGCATACGATGCTTGCGGCATTTCTGTCATCATTTGCCTCAGATTCAATCAAGCTCTTCTTGAACGGACTGTGAATAAAGATTTCCACATCACTATGATACTTACCTGCAAAATCTTCCACTAATTGACCAGGTACATAGAAGGGACAATCTCCAAAGGTCTCATCGGTGTCATAACCAATCATGGTAAGACGATTATAAGATGTCTCCCTATCTCTGCTATCTGAGCTATAAAGCTTACGTCGACGGATTACTTCATCCCTTATGGTTTCTGCATCGTCACAAACCTCACCATAAATTAGCTTCGTAACCCACATTTCATCAATAAGGATACGACTTTCTTCTTTGTCTTTCTTTGTGTAATTACTTTCCTGCCCACAATAGAAATGATTGCTAAATCCGTGGCAATGGTCCTTATCAGGGTGGGTAAGAACAAACAAATCTACAAATGGTCTTCCTCTATTGTCTCTTTCGAGATGATCCAAAAGATCGTTTTTTACATCGTAGTTATCCTGATCATTTGGGTCATCAGCAAGCTTCGTGATTTTACAATCAATGAGTATGGTTTTGCTGGAGGATGTTTTTAATAGCACACAGGTGCCGTTGAAAACTGGGTAAATTCTTACAAAGGGGTCCATAAACGAAATTGTTTTTATTATTTTCAAATGGTTTCCAATAAATACAACACAACGTTTTTATTAGTTCCATAAAACCAAAAAAAGAGTTAACTTTTGCCTAAATGTCTTAAAACCTCAAAATGAAGCTCCTCAAAACCACAACGTTTGACTACCTAGTTTGAAAATATCTTTGATAGCGAATTGGCTAGTGAGTTTACAATAGAGTTGTTCAACTAGAGCCTCAAACGGCTGCAAGTGGCAAATTTTATCTTGCTCGTCGTTAAAAAGCCTCGCCGATGCTTAGGCATCGCCTACGTTTTTT
>JALEGO010000802.1 GCA_022763165.1 Flavobacteriales bacterium | reverse complement strand
TTTGCTGATGGCAATGGAAGTCTTTCAGAAAATCAACAACAATTTTATTGGGATAACAATAATTCAACATTAAATATTGGTTGGGCAGATAGTTTAAATGCGATTTTTGGACCAGACCCTGGCTATGCTACCAGAGAGTTTGCTTCAGGGGCTGGAATCATGAAATTGTCAGGTGAGCACACAACTGCTAGGTTCTACAATTCATATTCAAACAATAACGGTGGCGTTCCAAGAAATGTTTTTAGAAGGTTTAGAGGTCACCCTACGGCTCCTTCAGGTCTAGTTGCCGGAGATGATTTACTTGAAATACAAATTCATGGCGCGGATGCCAACGGAGCAAACAGAGTCTCATGGTTTCATGAATACGATGTCACCGGTTTGACTCCGGTAAATGGTTATCCAGTTGCAAATTTTGAGTTAAGAGCCCGAGACATCAATGATGAGTCCACAACTTTTGGAGACTTAGTCAGAGAAATATCTAGCGAAGGTTTGTTCAGATATAATAAGTACGCACAAGGAAATTTTACTGGAGCTGCGTTATCTAAAACAGAATCAAATTTTGTTTTAGGACTTGCAACAGATGGAACCATATTGGAAATCGATAGAAGTTCATTAGACAATCAAAATATTGACTCTGTAAAACTCAATGGTAATACTCTAGAAGTTTTTATTGAAAATGGAGATTCAGCATCCGTTGACCTTTCCGCTTTACTTGGTTCAGACAACCAAAACCTAGATTCGGCAAAACTGAATGGAACTATTTTAGAACTCTTTATTGAAGATGGTGACTCAACTTCAGTGGATCTCTCATCCCTCGTGAATGATAACGATTGGACAACAGATGGTGATACATTGTACAGTTATACTGATAGTACTGTCGTCATCAAAAATAGCAAATTTGGTTTAGGCAATATTGACCCTCAATACAGGTTTGACATGGCATTCAGCAGCAATGAGCTATTCTTTAGAGCAAACTCTGGTGTGCGCTCTTTAACAATCACAGGACCTGACGTTAATGTATCAACAACACCGTTTATTTTCAATACTAATAATAATTATCTGTTTAGAACAGATAACGTTAACAGATTTAGCATTTATGAAACTAATGGAATTGGTGTTGGACCAATGTATCCGCCACTCGCTCTAATCCATGCAAGACCTGCTGGATCTGATCCTCACCCACTGCTTCTAATAGAAGATGTCAATGCAAATACTAAACTACTCTTAAACGATACTGGACTTTTAGATTTACCTAGTTATGGTGCGGACACCATGACAGGTGTCCCATCGACAATCGCCTCTTTTGATGCTGACGGTGATGTCATTGAAATGGATTTCTCAGAATTATCAGATTCTGTGGCAAATTATTTGGCAAATGACGCAGACTGGACGCTAGATGGTGATACGTTATACAGTGGTCCAGACAGCACTGTTGTCATCAGAAATTCCCGATTAGGTGTTGGTACACTTACCCCATCTACACAGCTGCATGTTTTTGATGGTACCGCAGGAAATGTGGCTACTTTCCAAGGGAACTTGGGCACTATTAATATGATAGGGGGCAACGAAATTAATATAGCTGGAGGTGTATCATGGTGGAATCAAGAAGAACTCGGACTTAGAAACAACACTGGTTCAGTACAAATTGGCCAGAGAGGAGATACAGGCAATAGCGATTTAGAGCTCAGAGCTGGTGTTAACGGTTCGGGAACGAGTTTCGCAGACATCATTTTTGCTAATGGTCTTGTAGGACAAGGTATAGTTAAAGAGTTGGGCCGATTTGAAGGACAATCTGGCAATTTCGGGATAGGAACATCACAACCCCAAAAGGAACTTCAAGTAATTGGTTCCGCTCAATTCGGGAGGAATGGAGGAAATCATTATAACAAAGTCTATATTAATGATTCGATAACAACAGACAGATCTGCTATTATAGAAGTGACGACCACAAGTAACCTAAACAGACCTATGTCTGGAGTTTTAGTCAATCCTAAACACACCAATTCTGGAGCAATTACAGCATTCAAAGCGGACTTACCATATGTGGTTTTTTCAAATGCTCAGAATTACGGCTTTTTCATAAATGATACTATAGGTGCTACAGCCAATTTAACTGGTGTATATTCTAAGGTAACTCGTGAAAATGGTACAAACCCTAAAACTTCTATTGGAGGATATTTCTCTGCTAAGAATGACAATGGACAAGCATTATCGATTCATGCGGATTCTGGATTGGTACGTCTTACGGATGTACCAGATAGTATTGGCAATGAATTTTTAGTTCGCACAGCTTCTGGAGATATTTATAAGAGATCTCTTACTTCTATTGCAGATTCTCTGGAAGATGGTGATTGGACTCTAGACGGTACCACGCTTTACAGTGCACCTGATAGCACAGTTGTAATTCGTTCTGGAAATGTGGGTATAGGAACTATTAATCCGGCATATAAACTAGAAACTGCCGGAGAAGCTCGAATCGATCGACTATTGATTGAATATATTGGTCAAAGTAATATCCCAAGAATTAAATCTATTCAAGCAGCTCGTCCCGTTGAAGTTGGATACACCGGAGTTCAAATTGGAGGCTCCACAGATATTCTTAAAAAGGGATCTATGAATACATCATTCGTTATTGCGAATCAATCTACTTCCGCCAATCGACCAATGCTCTTTCAAACTGGAAACGGAACTGGTAACCCGGAGGTAACAAGGTTTAGCATTGGGTCCAGTAATAATCCAGGAGGCAATGACGCTCCAATAAGTTTTATCAATGTCTCTGGGCTGAGTATTGGAACTTCAACTGTAGATGAAATGCTAAGAGTAGAAGGATCAATAAAAATGGTTGATGGAAATCAATCAAATGGATATGTAATGCAATCAGATGCAAATGGTGTGGGTACATGGGTTGATCCTAGTAATATTGTTACTGCAAACGATAGTGACTGGACAATTGACGGTGACTCTTTATATAGCACTGCGGACAGCACAGTATTCATAGGAAATGGAAATGTT
>JALEGO010000801.1 GCA_022763165.1 Flavobacteriales bacterium | reverse complement strand
GTTGTTATAATAGTCCAGACCCAAAGTCCATTGGTGCATTTTATAACTTGGGAACTTGTGGCGCACTTTCAATGATTTTTGTTCAATTTCATTGTTGGTGGCAGTTTTCAACTCTGTTAAGTCGTTTCCCATAAATGGACGTTTAAATTTTATGGATTTATAAAGGTCAAACCCAAAATTTGTGTAACTCAGCGCGATATTTGTATTTCCAATGTTGTTCCATCTCCTGTCGAACTGAATTGAAGCGCCCAACTGATTGCTGAATTCCGTCAAAGTACTTTCATACTGATTCATTCCTTTCTCATTTTTAGTGTCATTAAAATCCTGTCTGTTTCCTAAAACACTAAAAGTTAGCATGTTATTTCCTCCTATTTTCTGGTCATATTTCACATTGTAGTCAAAGAAAGAAACATTGTTAAAGCCTTCTATTCTACCTATATTAAGAAAGTGGTGTGTTTTCCTTGTCCCCAATTGAACCGCCCCAGATTTCAACGGAATTTTCAATAAACCAGAAACTGTTTCATTAGTGATTTTAAAAACTCCTTCATAATCTTTATCTCGTCTTTGACTTCCGTTCTTTCCAGTAATATTAATTACACCTCCTACCCTGTTTCCAATACCTACATTATAACCTCCTTTGTGAATCTCGATGTCTTTTATAATTAAAGGATTAATGATCCCAATTTGTGGATTTCTACTGCCAAGTTGAAATAGATTGATGCCATCAAAAATGACTTGTGTTTGTCCTTTATATGAACCCCAAACTGTAAATTCATTTGTTTGTTCTCCAGCAGCCAAAATCCCAGGCTGTAAACGTGTTAGATTGAATAATGTATTGTCCGCCCCACCAGGCAAAAGCTGAGCTAGTTGATTATTCAATTTAATGAGACCTCCCTTTGTACTCATTTTAGGAATAATAAGATCTTCACGTTCATGCGGTTCTTGTTCATTAACAGAGATTACAACTTCTTTTAGTTGAGTTGCACTTGGCTTTAATTGAATCCTCTGTATTCCTTGGCTATAAGGTATTATCGTGTCTAAAGGCTCATATCCAATATATGATATTTGAATTCTACTGCTGAGTTTTTCTGTTAATGCGGAAAAATAGCCATTCTGATTGGATATCATGTTCAGGTTTTGAACTTTAACACTAGCAAAAGGCAATGCTTCACCATTGATTTGATCAACAATCTCGGCTCGGACAAAATACTTCTTAGGCGATGTATTTTGTGGTAAAGTGTTCAACGCCCTTTCTTGTATAAGGATAACATCATTAACAAATTTAAACTGCAAATCACAGTCTTTTAATATATCATCTAAAGCTTCTTGAATAGACGAGTATTGCTCGTTCTTTGTCACTAAGCAAGACTGTACCAATTTGTCATTAAAAGAAAATTGAATATTATGCGAACGCCCCAATTCGAAACACAATTCTTTTAAAGGCTTTTCTTTGGCAAAAATGTTTATTGAAACTGAGGATTGTCCTAGACAAGCATATTGCCAAAGAACCAGGATGATAAACAAAAAAATGAGTGCAAGCCTTTTCAATGCGTTATCTTTTAGTAATGATGTAAGATCCAGCTTTTTGTTTTTTGTATTGCCACCCAAATGTTTGGCATATGATGTCTAGAGTTGTTTTTACATTTTCCTTTCGATTGAAAACGCCTGTAAATTTCTGACCTAATTCATCATCCAACTCCAGCGAGATTTCAACATTGTACTGTCTTTCTATTTCCGCAAACACATTCATAATATTTTCTTTGTCAAAAATGAATTTCATTTCTTTCCATCCTAGAATAACATTTGGCTTGCTTACTTTGATTACTCGAAGCGGCTCAGCTCCCTTAATTTGAACCAACTCATTTGGTTGTATGATGATATCCTCCTTAGAAGTTCTATTTTCTACTTTTACTTTACCCGTTTTACAATAAACGTTATAATAATTTCTAGTATTAATATTAAAACTAGTTCCCAAAACTTCAGTAATTCCAGCTTTGGAAATAACACGAAATCGTTCTCCTTTTTGCACATCAAAAAAGGCCTCCCCTTCCATTTCGATTGTTCTATCAAAAATCCACCAATAGGGCTGATATGAGAGTTGTGTGCCAACATTGAGCGTAACCTTCGAACCATCAGGAAGTTCATGTACCATGTGCTCGCCTAATTGTGTATTAATCTCCTTGGTGTAAAATTTCAGAAAGGCAGAGACTCCAAGAAACAAGGCAACCGAAGCAGCCACAGCAAAGCGGTATTTTTTAAAAATCGACACGACTTTTGGATGATCTTCAACGGGTTGTTTCGTCTCCTCCATTTGAGCTTCCATTTCAGCCCAAACATCCTCTTTAGATCTGGAGAAGGGTGGTTTTACCCTTTTCAAAAGTTCATCATCATTGTAATTATGCTCCATATCCTTATGTTAATGTTTTTGTAAAATGTGCCTTAGTTTAGTCAGTGCCTGACTCATCCTTTTCTCAATCGCCTTGATGCTCAGATCCAACCTTTCTGCGATTTCTTTATATGTCAACCCTTCAGAACGGCTTAACAGAAATACAACTCTTTGAGATTCCGGTAAACTTGCCAATACACTTTGATATTTGCTCAGCGTTTCTTGATACATCATCTTAGTTTCAGGGGTCTCCTCTATCAACTGAAGTTTAAAAGAATCAGCATATTGTTTAGCATTTTTATCTTTCCGGTACTCAGATATGAATTTTTCGTTTGCCATTTTGTATAATAAGCTTT
>JALEGO010000800.1 GCA_022763165.1 Flavobacteriales bacterium | reverse complement strand
TTACAAAAAATTAGATGTTCAACTAGCTGAAATTGCGCCAGGCCTGGATGCTCGTAAAATATTTGAGAAGCCAACAATTACGGAACGAGAGCAAGCCAAAGAGAATATCAATCGAATGAAACCTGGTTTAGGAGGTAAAAAAGTAGATGAGGGACTGGACAAAGCCTTTGAAACCATTAATTCATCAAAAGAAGTCTTTAAATACTTCGTCCATTGGATAACAAATACATACGAAAAGAGTAAGGTCATGTGTATGGATGGCGTATTTGTTCATATGGCTTTTAACTATTACTTGACAGGTGAAGCATATTGGATTGATTCAGCTCAAACTGAAAAAATAAGAGACCGAGCTACCAAATTAAGTAGAACGCTTTGCAACCAAGGTACTCCAAACGTAATGTTATTAGATACCACTGAGTTAGCCGATGATCCAAAACACTGGAAAAACCTCTACAGAGACGTTAAAACGGATTATACGGTGTTGGTCTTTTGGGATCCGGGTTGTGGACACTGCAAGAAAGAAATGCCTAAGCTAGTTACTGCTTATGAGAAATGGAAAGAAAAGAAATATAGTGTTGAAGTCTTCTCAGTTTGTACAGAATTCGAAACAGCTGATTGGAAGAAGTACATCAAGAAAAACAAACATCCATGGATCAATGTATCAGACAATCCAGAGGTAAATAAAAATGCCTACAAATACATTCAAATGGGCGTTACGGATTTGGAAAGTCTAAATTTTAGGGATACTTACGACATATATAGTACTCCTAGGGTGTTTCTATTAGACAAAGACAAAAAAGTATTGGCAAAAAGATTGTCAATAGATCAGCTAGATGAAATTCTCACCAACGTAATTAAGAAAGAAAAGAAGTAATAGTAATCCTGTTGCTTCATGCCCTGACTTAATGAATATCAACTCTAATAACCTAAAGAGTTTAGTACGCAAATGCAATAAAGAAAAAGCGAGCGAAATCGTTAAGTGGATTGATGATGATCAGGGCAAATTTGATGATCTGATGTGCTTGGTTTATGGAAATGATTTGGACCATTCCATGAGGGCTTCCTGGATTGTCGATATGGTATGCGCTAAAAACGATAAGCTATTTGAGTCCCACTTAGATCAAGTAATTGAAAATCTTGGCGGTTTTAAGCACGAAGGAGTACACAGAAGTCTTTTGAAGATAATCTCCAATTTGGAAATACCAGAAAAGCACCTTGCACATCTTTTCGATAAGTGTCTGAATTGGTTAATCAGAGAGGAAGTTCCGATAGCCGTAAAGGTGCATGGAATGCAAGTTGCATTCAATATTTCGCAAAAGGTTCCAGAATTACAAAGAGAACTTGCACTCGTACTAGAAGAAAATTACGACAATGCTTCAGTAGGATTTAAGTCCAGAGCAAGAAAGCTGATTAAAAAACTAAGTGCTTAACTATCTAGACTTCCAATCCTTGTTTTCCAAAAGAGGTACAAATTTAAAATCGCCCATTTCCGTTTCTTGAAGTTGTCCATCTTCATTTTTTATCAGCAACTTCATCTTCTGAGTGTCGCCTTCGCCAATAGGAATAACAATCCTTCCTCCAGATTTTAATTGATCAATCAAGTCACTTGGCAAATATGGAGCTCCTGCTGTAACGATAATTTTATCAAAGGGCGCATGAGGAGGTAGACCTTTATATCCGTCTCCATAGAATAAGCGAGGCCTGTAGTTTAACTGACCAAGTAAGACTTTCGTTTTATCAAATAGGTATTTCTGTCTTTCAATTGAAAAAACTCGAGCACCAAGCTCAAGCAGAACCGCAGTTTGATAGCCAGATCCGGTACCGATCTCAAGCACTTTATCACCCTTTTTTACTTCAAGCAGTTCACTTTGAAAGGCTACTGTGTAAGGTTGAGAAATTGTTTGACCAGATCCTATAGGGAAGGCCTTATCCTGATAAGCAAACTGTAAAAAGGCATTATCCATAAACAAATGTCTAGGGATTTTCCCAATAGCCTCCAAGACATTATCACTATTAATCCCTTTACCTTTTATGGTCTCAACCAACTTCTTTCTAAGACCCTGATGTTTGTATGTATCCCCTGGAATCATAGCGTAAATTTACGCTTCTTTGCAATCAAAATTTAATCCAAAAAAAAAAGCTGCTAACAAAGCAGCTTTTATAAGTAGGTATGCTGAGTTTCTATGAACCTATTTGCTCATAATTTCTCGATACAAATTCTGTCAAGGCCTCTCCTTTCAACATATTTTGAGATAACAATGCTAAATCCGTCACTTGTTTTACAAGTTTCAAGCGATCTCCAGAATCCGAAGTGACTAGAATTTTGCCAATTAAAGGATGATTCGCATTTACAATCATATTATAAGTTTCTGGCATATCTCCATAAAAGCCTCCACCACCAAGTTCACTCATTTCCTTCATTCTTCTCATGAACTCTGGCTGAACAATAGTAATTGGGGCATCTTTTTCACTTAAGCTTTCAAATTGTATAGAAAATTTATCCTTCGAAACTACCTCCTCAAATACGGGTTTGATTTCGTTCTGTTGTTCCTCTGAAAGCTTACTTGGCTGTTGATCATCTTTTTCAATCAACTTGTCAACACTATTAGAATCAACTCTAACAAATGTCACATTTTCAAGCTTTTGCTCCAGTTTACCAATGAAATGACTTGCAGTTGGAGTATTAAACACTAAAACATCATAGTCTCTGTCCTTAGCAGCAGTGATGTATGAATGCTGGGCCTCAGTATCATTTGTATACAAAATGACCAACTTACCATCTTTATTGGTTTGATTTCCTTCAATTTTTGTTTTGTATTCATCAAAAATGAAATACTCATTGTTCGTATTCTTGAATAAGGAAATTTTAGAAGTTCTATCATAAAACTTATCCTCTGTAATCATACCATATTCCATAAAAACCTGAATGTCATCCCATTTCTCTTCAAAGTCTTTGCGATCCTTTTTAAACATCTCCTCAAGTTTATCGGATACCTTTTTAGAAATATGTCCCGAAATTTTCTTAACGTTTGAATCACTCTGCAAGTAAGATCTTGAAACGTTCAATGGAATATCAGGAGAATCAATTACTCCATGCAATAACGTAAGAAATTCGGGTACAATTCCTTCTACAGAATCTGTAACAAAAACTTGATTACAATACAATTGTATCTTGTTTTTATTCAGATCCATTTTCCCCTTCAACTTTGGAAAATAAAGTATGCCTGTTAGATTAAAAGGG
>JALEGO010000799.1 GCA_022763165.1 Flavobacteriales bacterium | reverse complement strand
TTGTTCAAAACATTGTGGGGATCATCATAATTGATGAATTCAGCCAATAAAAGGGGATGCAGAACAATTAGTGTTACAACAGAAATTAAGAGTAGGGACCATATCTCCTCTCTAGAAAAAAATAAAGATTTCAGTCCTCGTGAATGCATCAAATTACTTTTCAAGTAACAAGAGCGCCTCGTCAGCCGTGATTACATGAGCCTTATACTGTCCAATGATTATGACAAAATTTGGATCTGGCACAATGTTCTTTTCAACCAATTGTTTCCTTACTGCTTTTGCTTCTTCAATCGTTCCGTATTCGCCAATAACAAATCTAGTAAGTCCCTCTGGTGTCTTCATTTCAGTAAGGTCATTCAATTTTCTAATTTCATTGACCTCAGGATGATCTTTACTCATGTCATATGCACCCAATTGAACTCTAAACTTGATAAAGTTTTTATTGAGCGGCAAAGTGATGTCTTCTAATTTGCTAAAGCTACCATGCTCCTCATCTAATATTGCTTTGGCCTCATCCGCGGTTAAAATATGATCCTTATATTTAGCTATCACCAACACAAATTCGCTTTTTTGAATTCCTAACTTCGCAATGCGATCTCTTTCTGATTTTGCGCTTTCGAAATCACTAAAGCTTCCTACGGTATACCTTGTGAGCCCCTCAGGAGTCTTAGAAAGCTGGACATCATCAAGTTTCAATATTTCAGCAATTTCAGGATGGTCTTTCGTTTTAAAAGCTCCTACTTGAACCGTAAAGGCAATATCTTCTGGTCTAATTGGTCTTGGAATTTGATCAAATTCCTTTTCTTCGATTATAGGAAGATCATTTAGTCTGTCATCAATTGAACCTTGATCAGCACCATCGGTATCAGTGTCATTGAGCCCTGCTCCCCCACCATCAGAAGCTCCGTCTCCCTCGTTATCATTATCTTCTTCATCATTACCTGTGTCAAATTCATACTCTCCAAAATTAAAGCCATTTATGTCTCCCTTAAAGTTGATCTTTCTTTTCTTTTCTTCCAACATGAATGTCACCTTAAACTCCTTCAATCCATTGAAGTCCACCACAAATTCTTTTTGACGCAATGAAAAGTTACTTGCATAGACGTTGTTGAGACGCACAACATAGCGACCAGCTTGTGGCGCAAATATTAGGAACCGTCCACTTTTATCCGTTAAGGCCTTATATACATTACCAAGTGAATCAGTGGCCGTTACAGCAATGTTGGAGGGAGAAATATGTCCTAATGAACTATATGGGTCTCTTTTGATTATCAATTGTCCATAGAGCTTGTTGGATTTAATAAAGGGTACGTAAACTGTTAAATTCTTATCTAGGTCCACATCAAACTCATCTCCCAATAAACTTACATACTCTCCTGGCTCTTTGAGCGGGTTGGTGTTTACGTGATAGGTACCTTCGAGGGCTCTGATACATTGTATCTCTCCAAACTCATTGGTTATAAGGCTCGCACTTCCATGTGCGTATTGAGATCGGTCAGTTTGTCTTAGGGTATCGACTTGAAGTTCCAGCCCTACCAAGATGTCGCTTATTCCAACCTCATTCGAGTCTTTTGTCCTATTACCATTTTTATCTTTAAAAAAGACCAATCGAAGGTCATAATACTTTGCTCTAGGCTGCTTGAAATCGAAAGTTTTTCTAACCCCAACTGTCATGTTGATATCTCTAAATGACTGGCGTCCTAGTTCTTCATTCGTCCGATTATAGCCATAATAAGAAATATTAGCATTGGTGCTCCATCCCCGCCTCATATCATAAGTCATAAAAGCGAAAAAAGAAGTTCGCATGGAATTATCTGCCATTTGATACCACCAGGCCAGATTGGTATTGATTTGCAATCTATTCTCCAATAATGAAAACTTGTAATAAGGGTTAATTCTTAAACTCCTGTTATTCGCTCCATTTCCTCTATAAATCTGAATTGAAGTGAAGGATGGTGCTCCAATGAAATAAGAGAAAAGAAGTCCTCCCCGATCAATTCTTGCACTAAGCCGAAAAGTAGTATTTACATAAGGATCAAAATCTATTCGATTCCCATTCAGGTCAAACTGAGTAATATCAGCTAATCCCATACTTATGCTACCGGATAAAGAATGGCCTTGCTTACGACCTGCTTTTGTCAATCCGACAAAATATGAGTAATTCCTACTGATTACTTCAGGTTGAAGGGTGGTATTGTTATCTCCAAGATAATATTGATACGAAGGTCCCATTGAAAGTTTTATACGTTGCTTCATATCTTTGCCATAGAGCAAACTTGCGATATGCCAATTGCGTGTTCCTAATCTATTTTTCACCTTATTTAAATCGTAAAATATTGGCTCAAGCAACTGATTTGAATAAATTAAGTTGAAATTATGTTTATCCAATAATCTATAAAATATGTTTGCTGTAGTCTGAAATTGCAGACCTATCCCATTGGCAAAATCATCTGAATTATATATGTTATTAAAATTGACTCTGAACTTTTTGGGTTTAGTATAGCTATAATTCAATCTCGTTCCTATACCGCTTATTGTAAAAATTTTGAAATCCGCAATGGTCGGTAAAATTCCAAAACCAATTGAGTGGGCATTGACTCTTGTGTTTATGCCTAAATTCAAACCGGCAGAATTTACATCCCTTACATTGTCTATCTCATAATTCGCACTGGCTCTTACACCTATTTTTCGGTAAATAGTATGATATCCCAGGCCAAAATACCATATTGGATTAAAAATATTTCTTGTAATCGATCCAGAAAGTTCACCATTATTTAACAAGTACGAACCAGCTAGTCCCCTTCCAAAACCGCCTCCAATCAAATTACTAACCGCTCCAACATCACCCGCAGAAATGGTATATTTTTTCTCTTTCCAAATTACTGCAAATGAAGAGAACCGATAATATTGAGTCAGCAAAGGGATTTGATCACTAAGCTGACCAATTATTCGTCCGTTGTTATACATATAGGAAAGCCTTCTTTGATCTGTAAACAAAATATGACCTCTTAAACCTCCACTGACAACAACATTGCCTCCTGTGGTCAATAAATTTCCAATATTAAGCCATGCGGTCAATGGGCTTTGATCCTCCATAATCTCATTTTCATGAATACTCTCAATTGGTTCAAAGAAAATACTGAATATTTGTGGCTTCGTAACATCACCATTCACGGCATGCATAACGATTCTGTTATCATTGTAGTGGGGTCTATCAGTATCTTCTGGAATATATCTCACCATTAATTCCAAGGTAGTATCTGTC